>VXZL01000642.1 GCA_009845505.1 Candidatus Poribacteria bacterium
TCTTTTAACACTACTTACTATTTTCGCCAGAACTTTTCTCAGAGAGAGGAAGAAGGATTTATGTCAAAATTAGGGCTTATTCACTATAATTACGCAAGCAAATCACTTGACGATTTTCTGAAATTCACAAGTGAGACGGGATTCAGGTACGTTGAACTTCAGGTAGGAACTGTCTGGAATTCGGAGACCGCTGATCCTGAAAAAAATGCCGAAGCTGTGAGAGCACAGGTTGAGGGTTATGGCTTACAAGTCTCTGCCCTTGCTGCCGGGAACGATTTCGTCCTGCTTGAGGAAGATGCCATCTGTGCTGAGGTTGAGCGCATGGAACGCATTGGGAAACTTGCGAAACTCGTTGGCACTTCTATCCTGCGTACGGAAGGTGGGAGAGCGAAGGATGCCGTTCCAGAGAGCCGTTGGGGTGAAGCGATGGCGGGTCGCCTCACGCGATGCCTCGAATTCGCGGAACGGGATGAGGTTTATTTGGCGGTGGACAATCATGGCATTGTTACAAATGACGGCGATTTGCAGGTGGAACTCTTTGAGCGGGTCGGTTCCAAGTATGTCGGTGCGAATATGGACACGATGAACTACCGCTGGGCAGGGCACGATTTAGAGACAGTTGGCAGGTATTATGAAATCGTCGCACCTTACACACTCCACACGCATTTGAAAGATGGAACGGGTTCGCGCGCTGACTATCGCGGCGAGGCACTTGGTGAAGGTGAGATAGATCTCGCAAAGGCAATTCGGTGTTTGAGAGAAGCCGGTTATGACGGTGTCTGGTGTTGTGAATACGAGGGTAGAGAGAACGACGGAACGGGTCAGCGGAAAAGTTTTGCCTGGATGCAAGAAAACCTCTAATCCGATGAACAGCCCGCCTCGTATCATTACCTTAACAACCGACTTCGGCACGAGTGACGCTTATGTTGGGGTTATGAAAGGTGTCATCCTCGGTATTAACCCGAGTGTGCAGATCGTTGACATCACACATGCTGTTCCACCACAGGACATTCATGAAGCCGCCTTCTTAATCCATTCAGTGCCTCGCTACTTTCCGAAAGGCACGATTCATACTGTCGTCGTTGACCCGGGGGTAGGGAGTGACCGACGGGCGATAATCTGCCAAACAGACGGCGCATTTTTCGTCTGTCCTGATAATGGAATATTGAGTTATCTGCTGCAAGGGACTGAGAATGAAGAAGCGCAATCGGGAAATGTAGTGGCGATTCAAAACCGAGACTATTTTTTGCCAGAGGTGAGCCAAACATTCCACGGTCGGGATATTTTCGCTCCTGTTGCTGCACATTTATCGCTGGGTGTGCCTCTTGCGGACTTCGGTCCATCCGTGCAAGATCTCGTCCGCCTTCCGATTCCGACACCACAAGTTTCTAAAGACACGATAATCGGACAAATTGTCAAAATCGACGCATTTGGGAATGCAGTCACAAATATTTCAGAAGGTGTGCTGAATCACTGGCAAAACGGTCCTACCTCAGAAGTTTCTGTTTATGAAATTAGGATAGGAGATGTGCAGCTGAAGCGGCTGAACCGTGCTTATGCTGAATCTGACATCGGTGAACCTTTGGCAATTATCGGAAGCTTTGGACTATTAGAGATTGCTGTAAATGGTGGGGATGCCGCCGAACGTTTAGGACTGAAACGTGAGGATTCTGTTATCGTTCATCGGCATTGAATGTTGGTGCATTTAGGTGGTGTGATTGGGAATTGCTGCCTATAGAATGGTTTGACATTCGCAGATTTTTTGGGTATACTTAACGTATATCTCTACCAGGGACATTCGGGAAAGGAGAAGTACTGATGGAAACCAGACCAAACACACTCTTAACCCCTTACGCGCCGACCGAAGCGTCGGATCTCTACCCTGAATCGGATGGTAAACCTATGGCTGAAACCGATCTTCATATTGATGCAATAATTCGCGTGCGGCATATTCTCAGAGCCTACTTCGCTGGGGTGCCGGATGTCTATATTTCCGGTAACCTCATGATGTATTATGAAGACTCGAGACCGCCAAAAGCCGTCTCACCCGATATACTCGTCACTTTCGGGGTTGGTAAGAAACCCCGACGCACCTATAAGATATGGGAGGAAGGGAAGCCTCCGGATTTGGTAATAGAGTTTTCGAGCAAAGGCACTGTTCAGACCGACTTAGTGCGAAAAAAGGAACTCTACGCTGAACTTGGGATTCCGGAATACTTCCTATGTGATGTTGATAGACGTTATCTCCCGACACCGTTAATTGGGTTTCGGCTGGTTGGTGGCGAGTATATTGAGATCTCACCGAACGCTGACGGTGGGATTCGCTCAGAGATTTTAGGGTTGGATTTTTGTTTTCTCGCCGATGGTTTGGGCATTTACAACCCTACAACAGAGGAGTGGTTGCAGACCCCAGAGGAGGCAGCGAACGCACGCGCTGCACGTGATAGAGAACGTGCTGAACGTGCTGAAACCGAACTTGCCCGTCTCCAAGAAGAACTCGCCCGCTTGAAAGAAGGCACGTAACAGCAGCAAGCTGCAGCCTAAAAAGGAGCACCTCATCAATTGAGACAGATAACTTTAACAGGTATTAAACCGACAGGACAGCCGCATATCGGGAATTACCTCGGTATGATTAAACCTGCACTGGAACTTGCCGAAACATATCAGGCACTCTACTTTATCGCAGACTATCACGCACTCACGACTGTCCGGGACAAGAAAGAGTTAGTATATCTAACCCATCAAGCGACAGCGACGTGGTTGGCGTTGGGGTTGAACCCGGATGAGGTAATTTTCTACCGTCAATCGGACATTCCAGAGGTGTTCGAGTTGTCGTGGGTGTTGGCGTGTTTCACAGCAAAGGGTTTACTCAACCGCGCACACGCCTATAAAGCGATCGTTGATGACAACATCGCAGAGGGGCGCGAAGAGGATAAAAACATCAACGCTGGACTTTTCACTTATCCGGTTTTGATGGCAGCAGACATTCTGCTCTACGGGACCCACATTGTTCCTGTCGGACTCGACCAGCAGCAACATCTCGAAATTACGCGCGATGTTGCACTCACTTTCAACGGGAATTACGGCAATATCTTGACGATTCCAGAAGCCGTGATTCGGAAAGAGGTGATGACGATCCCTGGTATCGACGGCAGAAAGATGAGCAAAAGTTATAACAACGTCATCCCGATTTTCGCACCGTCGAACCAAGTGCGCAAACCCGTTATGCGTATTGTAACCGATTCCAAACTGCCAGAGGATCCGAAAGACCCGGATGAATGTAACGTCTTCGCAATCTATCAGCATTTCACTGATGCGGACGCTGTTGCTGCGAAACGGGAACTCTATCTCAACGGTGGACTCGCATACGGTGAGATGAAGAAGGAGCTGTTCGCGTTGTTAGAGGCTACGTTTTCTGACAAGCGCGACCGGTATAATGCGTTGATGGACAATCCGGATGAATTGGATAAGGTACTTGAAGAGGGTGGGAAAAAAGCACGCGATATCGCAGTCCCGATTTTAGCAAAGGTGCGTAAAGCCGTTGGGGTGAGTCCTTAAACGAAAGGCGAGGCAGCGTTGCATTGCTACCTCGCCAAATAAGTGAAATTTGCTTTCTACAGAGATGTTCTACTTCCGTATCAACATTTTCCGCGTAGCAGAGAAGTCCCCTGCCGTCAACACATAGAAATAGACACCACTGGCGACCTGTTCGCCAAATTCATTCCTACCATCCCAGTGTGCCGCCCGGCTCCGGGTTTCATATACACCCATTGCTTGATGTCCCAATTGGAGTGTCCGGACCAACTGTCCATTCGTCGAATAGATGGTTATGGCGACATTTGCAGGTGCTGCCAATTGGTAGGGAATCCACGTTTCAGGATTGAACGGGTTGGGATAGTTGGGTAAGAGTGCTGTTGTTTTCGGTACCAGCAGCTCCAAGAGCCGTTCCAGTACCTGGATTCCTCTTTGATAGGAGAGTCCTTTGGGGAGCCCGGTTTCAAGAGCGTCCAAGGAGCCTTCTTGTTTAGCAAGGCTCAACCAGTTCATGACCTCAGCTGCAGTCAACAGTTCGGTTGAACTGGCTTGCAGTGCGGGTGCGGCACCGGTGCCTTCCAATGCGTTCGCCAGAAATGCCCCTCCAGCACCGCCCAATGCATCTGCGAGTAGTACGAGGTCTCGTATATTGACGATCCCGTCTTTGTTTAGGTCTGCCTCATTTTCCCCTGTTTCATCGAAACGCGATGCGAGGAGGACAAGATCGAGGATATTGACAGTCCCATCATTGTTTAAATCTCCTAAGAGGTCATCCACGAGTGCTGCTAAGAGTTCCCCGGTTTCTCGTGCAAGTGTTAGATTCCACAATAGCACTGTGCCATCGAAGCTTCCACTTGCCAGTAGGGATCCTTCGGAGTTGACCGCCACAGTTGTGACATTCCACGTATGTCCATCTAATAGGATCAGTTCCGTGCCCATGGTCGCGTCCCACAAACGGATGGTGGTGTCACTGCTTCCACTGGCAAGGACTCTACCATCAGGTGTGAAAACGACACTTGTCGCTTGATTCTCTTCATCCAGTAGCGTATCTTGAAGTTCCCCGGTTTCTATATTCCAGAAGCGTATTGTCCTGTCTCTGCCTGCACTGGCGAAAGTATTTCCGTCTGGGCTCAAGGCGACACTCACCACGTCGTCTTCATGTTCAGTAAGGGTGTGCAAGATTTCGTAGGTTTCTACATTCCAGATGCGTATTGTATCGTCTCGACTGCCGCTGACAAGTTTGCTGCTGTCGGGACTAAAGGCGAGTGTCTCAACGCCGGCTTCGTGTCCGAAAAGCGTGGTGATGTGGGTGCCTGCTGTGACATTCCAGATGCTTATTGTATCATCTTCACTGCCACTGGCTAACATGCTTCCATCAGCATTAAAGGCGAGACTGATGAGGTAAGAGCTGTGCCCTCTCAGGGTCCTCAGGAGTGCCCCTGTTTCGGCATTCCAGAGGCGGACGGTATTGTCTTGACTGCCACTTGCAATGATGCTGCCATCGGGGTTGAACACAACGATGTCTACATTTTCCTGATGTCCGATAAGCGTATGTCTGAGTTCCCCGGTGTTTGCATCCCAGAGGCGGATGGTTTTATCCCAGCTGCGTGTTGCTAAGGTGCTGCCGTCTGCGCTGAATGTAACGCTTAAAACGACATCCGTGTGTCCACTGATAGTCTTGAGTTGTTTTCCGGTACGGAGGTCCCAGAAGCGAATAGATGCATCCCAGGCACCGGTGGCGAGTGTCTGCCCATCTGGTGCGAAAATAGCTCGATACACATCAGCTGTGTGTCCGACGAAGGTGTTTATATGGGCACCTGTGTTGACGTGCCACAAACGCACGGTGTCATCTTCACTTGCGCTGGCAAGCAAACTGCTGTCATCACTGAAGTTTATATCGAAGATACTTGAGGTATGCCCTGTGAGTGTTATCTTATGCACGCCTGTCGCAGGGTCCCATAGGTTGATGATCGCGCTCAAATCTCCACTTGCCAATGTCTTACCGTCTGGACTGAAAGCCACACTGTAGACATCATCTTGATGCGCCATCAATGTGTGCTGAAGTTCACCTGTTTCTACATTCCAGACCCGGACGGTATCGTCATTACTACCACTAATGAGCGTCTTACCATCTGGGCTGAAAGCGATGCTGGAAATACCTTCTGTATGTCCTGTTAAAGTATTGATTAGTTCGCCTGTGTCGGGATTCCAGAGTCTAACGTCATTGTCTCGACTGCCGCTGGCAAGCATGCTGCCGTCAGGACTAAAAGCGACGCTGCGGACACTTCGCTGATGGCCCGTGAGGGTGTGCAACATTTCTCCCGTTGCTGTATTCCAGAGGCGGATGGTGGCATCGTTGCCGCCGCCTGCGAGGATAGTTCCATCTGGGGTATAGGCGATGGAAGGAATACCATACTTAATTCCGGTAAAGAGTTCAAGGGGCTCATCGGTTGCTGTATCATATATCCAAATTCCGAGGGAGCCAGAGACTGCGAGCCGGGTGCCATCGGGCGAATACTGGATGTCATATAACCAGCCCTTACCAAGTCGTGCCGTGGCACCTTCAGGTAGATGCCATTGTGGGGAATCTTGGGCGAAGCTGCTTGGTAGGTATAAAGTCGAAGTGGTGAGTAGGGTGAAGATAAAAAAAAGTC
>VXZL01000293.1 GCA_009845505.1 Candidatus Poribacteria bacterium
GCTAAAAGGTGCTTCCACTGGATTATATGTTTTCATAACCTCAAGCACGGCTACAGGTTCACCAAGACTGACGACATCCCCCGCCTCAACAAAGGGAGGTTCATCAGGTCCAGGGGCGCGGTAAAAACGCGAAGGCATCGGCGCATTGATGAAGTTATTTTCGACCTGCTCGCCATCTTCAATATCCATATCCTCAACAGGTAGGCTTTGTGGACTCACTGCGATGCTCGTCTCTACCGGTTGTAACGGCAGATTTTCATACTTAGGTGGACTCCCGGGGTGCTTGGAAACTTGGACTTCCAGTTCATTTTCACGGATGCGGACTTCCGTAAGGTCAGTGCGCTCAAGAATCGCTGCCAGCTGTTCAACGAGTTCCAGCACGCTGCTGAAGTCTTGTTCCGGAGATTGGGATCTGTCCTTAGCTTTATTTTGACGCATTTGTTTATTGGCTATCAGCAGTCAGCAGTCAGCAGTCGGTTAAGAGGCATTCTGTAACAATTTTCGGGTCTTGGAATACACCAAGCAAGTGAAGCTTGTTACAAACTGTCCTCAGTCTCCGAAAGCCGAAAGCCAAAAACCAATGGCTATTAAATCCTTTCTACATATTTTCCAGTACGCGTGTCAACTTTGATGCGCGTTTCGTTTTGAACAAACAGTGGGACGTTAACAACCGCGCCCGTCTCAAGCGTAGCACGTTTTGAACCACCGCTCACCGTATCACCTCGTAACCCTGGATCCGTCTCAACGATTTGAAGTTCAACGAAGTTAGGGAGTTCAAGGGCAAGCGGGGTTACCCCTTCCATTTTGATAGTGACCGTCTCGCCTTCCTTTAGGAACTTTAAGTTATCACCAACAAATTCTACAAGCAGCGAATGTTGCTCGAAGGTTTCGTTGTCCATAAACCACAAACTATCGCCATCCCTATACATATATTGCATCCGGTGATCCATGACCCGCACGGTCTCAACGTTTTCATTGGAACGGAAGGTCCGATCCAAAACAGCCCCATCGCTAACGCGCTTGATTTTTGTGCGAGCAAAGGCACTGCCTTTCCCTGGTTTGACATGTTGACAATCAACTATAGTATAAATCGTATCGTTAAGTCGGATAACCAATCCGTTACGTAAATCGTTAAGTGCCGCCATTTTCTCCTCGTTTCTTCGCCATCCGCGAACCGCGATTAGCGAATCAAGGCAAGTGCCTGTTGCAATGCCTTGGCTCTGTGACTAATTTGATTTTTTATGTTTTCTCCCAATTCTGCGAAGGTCTGTTCGTAGCCATCGGGTACAAATATCGGATCATATCCGAACCCACTCTCGCCAGCAGGGATATAGGTGATTCGCCCTTTGCAAACACCGATAACGACTTCAGGATCAGTATCCGGACACACGACTGCGATTGCGGCGACAAAACGGGCACGCCGATCTGTAACACCTTCCAAGGCTTCAAGGAGGCTCGCAATCCGTTTTGCATCAGTCGCGTCTTCACCGACCCAACGTTTGGAGTTAACACCGGGTGCGCCATTAAGGGCGTTTACTTCCAATCCTGCATCGTCAGCAAGTGTAAGCTGCCCAGTATATTGGGCAATTACAGATGCTTTCTTAATAGCATTTTCAGCGTATGTTGCCCCGTCCTCAACGACCTCTGGAGCGTCAGAATAGGACTTTAAGGATATAACTTCAATAGAACGATTGTTGGCTGTTCGCGATTCGCGATTCGCAGTCCGCGAAGACGCAAGCGTTACCGAATGCCTCTTTTCTTTGCTATTCGCGGTTCGCGGTTCGCGGTTCGCGGTTCGCGAATTACGAAGCATTTCCGCAAGTTCTCGGACTTTGCCTTGATTACGGGTTGCCAATACAAGCTTCATCTAAACCCTCCAGCATCATACGATTCTGTAATCGAATGAGCTCTTGGATACCGTTGACAGCGAGATCCAACATCTGGTCGTAATCCTCACGCGAAAACGGGGTCTCTTCCGCAGTGCCCTGTATTTCTATGAACTTCCCGCTTCCGGTCATAACGATGTTCATATCAACATCGGCAGTTGAATCTTCAGTATAACAGAGATCCAACATCGGTGTGCCTTTAATCAACCCTACACTGGTCGCGGCAACGTTATCTGCGATTGGAAAGTTTTTGATTTTTTCACTGTCAACAAGTCCACGGCAGGCATCCCATAAAGCAATAAAAGCCCCAGTAATAGCGGCTGTGCGTGTCCCTCCATCGGCTTGAATCACATCACAATCTACCCAGATTGTTCGCTCTTCTAAAGCATATAAGTCGACAGCAGCGCGTAAGGAACGACCGATAAGGCGTTGAATTTCTTGTGTTCTTCCACCGATGCTCCCACGGGTGACTTCCCGTTGCATTCGCTCAGAGGTGGAACGGGGCAACATTGAGTATTCTGCCGTTACCCAGCCCTTATTCCTGATACGTTGCGCACGCATGAAACGGGGCTGCTGGTCTATAACAGAGGCGGTACAGATAATATGGGTGTCCCCTGTTGCGACGAGGACTGAACCTTCAGCATGTTTGATATAGTGTCGTTTGATTGTGACGGGACGCATTTCATTTGATTGTCGCCCATCTTCTCTTTCCATCCTTAATCTCCATGTATCGCTATTCGCTATTCGCTGTTTGCTTTTTGCGGTCTGCGGTTCGCGGTTCGCGGTTCTGCTATAAGGCTCTGAGAAATTCTAATGCCTTGGTATAACTTTTCCGTTCAAGATAGTGTAGAAGCATTTTAGGAGCTGTCGGTGCAAGTTCTTGCGACAGTGCATCAATTCCTTCCAACTGTTCCATTATATCCTCGCCTGTCTCAATCCGTTGCATCATAGTTTCCAACGTTTGCCTGAGATTTGTAAGTTTAGACTTCGGCGTTGCGTCAAGAGATTTAACTTGCATCTAATGCCTCCAACTCTTCAACGGCTTTACAGGTCCGCAGGTGGACGTTCTGAGGCGGCGGATCATAGCCTTTCCACGCATAGGGATCGACACCGGAGACCGGGACGATACATCGTCGGTCAGCACTTGCGGCACGCTCCCCTTCCTTAACCGTCCAAGGCAGCAACGACCAAGCATTACAGTAATGGTTCACCAAAACCCGTCGATATGTATCGCCACGATTTTTACGAGACCGATGTAGAAGGTAACCGTTAAAAAACACTAATGTGCCGGTCGTAACTTCAACAGGCACCTCACCGGTACCATCAAAACCGTAGCTCTCTGGCGTAAAATCGAACTCATCTGGGTTCTCGTGCGATCTCTGCGGATAGAGGTATCCGCGGCGATGCGAGCCTGGGAGAACCCATAAACATCCATTTTTTATAGTTGCGTCGTCCATTGCTATCCACGCGCCAATCAAGGAGCGATCGCGAGTCGGAATATAGATTTCGTCCTGATGCCATGCCTGCCCTTGAAAATTGGGCGGTTTGACGAACAACATCGACTGCATACACTTGACACTACCGTCCCAATAGGGTAAATGTGCGGCAGTTATTTGACTCAAGATGCCACATACTTTCGGGTGTTTGACGTACCTTTCAATAACAGGACTGACAAAATGCGGCTGATGTATGCAAAGGATACGACTGATAGCCTCGTCATTACTAATATTGTCAGGGAGCGGTTTCAAGCTCTCACACGGATACCCACCTTTAGCGAGCGTCATGGTATCCTGCCGCAGCTCCTCTATTTCATCAAGAGACAGCAGATCCGGGACAACGAGATAACCGTTGTCTATAAAAGATTGAATCTGTTCATCAGATACGATTTTTGGCACTTCAATCGGTGCACTTGGTTCAAAGTCCATTTTTTTAAGTACGCTCCGCTTTTAGTTAAAAGTACGCTTCGCTTTTAGTTAGTAAGTTAAGAGTGGAGAACCTATTGTTAATCAAAACCCTCTTAACTTATAACTTATAACTCGATTCAATAACTAAACACGATTTGCAAGAAACATCTCTGTTACCGCCAAAGCAAAGACCGCTAACATGAGATACATCCAGACATCCTGTCTGTTCTCAACGTCCTCGTGGTACTGTGCGATGAGTTCTGCGGTAGGTTTGTCCTCCGCGGATTCATCCACAGTCCCTTTCAACATACTCGTAAGTTCTTCCACATCACGCGAGGCGAGGTCAGATTCTGTTGCCTCAGTGTTGATGACAAAATAGCGAGCCTCCTCGCCGGATGCATGGATAGAATAGATACCCGGTATCGTCGTGTCTGTATAAAAGACGCTTGTAGTGGTGTTATTTTGGTCGGACTGCAAGCGAGTTTCAATACTATTTGGGTTGAAGATCGCAAGTACTCGATCGCGTTGACCCCCACCCCTCTCAGTTTCAACATCAAGTTCGATGCTATCACCAACGCGATAATCCGGACGTGTCTCTACATCCTTGAGTGCGAGATATTTAATCGTCTCATGCAAGAAAGGCAGATAAACGGCACGAATTGGGAGATCGTTCCACTCGCGGTCTATCGTTGAGGTAAAGCAGAGAACACGTCCTGGGGTCCCCGTAGTGGATAGCGCGCGGGGATCGCCGTAAGATTTTTCAAAAAGTGCAGGACTCCCATCATCATAAGTCGCGATGACGGTTGCATCTGCTGTCGGGACGGTTTGAAAAACTCTGTAAAACCGTGCTTTCCCGAAATCACCATGGTTTGGTTCTTTAAAGGGTGCAAAAATTGGATGTTCATACTTCACAGTTGCAAGGACCCGAAACTGTTGGCGATCAAAGGCATCCCCAACGGCTTGAACGAAATTGCACGGCATCAAGCCCGCCTCACCGCCGAGGTGTTGTTCATAGACATCAGCATCGAAATTATCACCCACTGTCACAATCAAGCCGCCGCCTGATGCGACGTAAGTTTTTATGCGATCCGCTTCATTTGAAGAGAACCGCGCAACATCGGCAAGGATAAGCACGTCGGTGCGTGCAAGCGTCGCTGCATTGGGAATAGTTGTCGATTCGCTGAAATCAATTGGAACGGCATCACTTCCGGCTGTAAACGCCATTTCCATGAAGAAGGTCTCTGGTTTTTGAAACGAGCTGCGCGTCCGAGAACTGTTACCGACAGCATGAACCTTGATAGACTGTAGACTCTGTAAGGTGAAATAGCGTTTGTTGTCAACTGCAAGTCCGTCTTCTGGAAGTTCAACCCACCCTGTATGTGTCGCTTCGTCTTGGAAATCAATATTGAAGACGGCATCTGCCAAGTCGTCTGGTTCAATGTCGAGCTGGACGGTTTGAATCATATTTTCATCTATAAAAAGGCGAACGGGTAAATTTTCAACAGGTTCATCGCCGTAGTTGTGGACGCGAGCGACCAGATGCGACGCTTGCTGCTCGTTCAAAATAACAGGTGGTACACTGATCCCCGTAATAGCGAGATTCTTGGGCTGTTCGATGCCGACATTAATAAACTCAACTTGGACATCAGGATTGAGTTTGTCCGTCTCGATAAAGTTTTCCCAACCCCGCTTTTGCATATCGCTGATGAGATAAACCTGCTTCTGCCCAATAGGAATAGATTCAAGAATCTCATTTGCGGTTTGCAAGGCATCCAAATAATCCGTGGGCTCATAGGTAACTTCCGCGGTATTTAAAGCCGACCTGAGATGCGAGAATTCTGAACCGAGAGGCGCGACAACACGTGCTTTGTCCGATGAAAGGATGAGGCACGCTGCATCGGTTGAATCAAGCCCACCCAGAATTTTGGTTCCTTCTTCTTTGGCATCCTTGAAGACTTCTTTATACTGCATACTATAGGAGGTATCGAGAATAATAACAGCATTTCGTTTCCCCCCAATCTTCTGTGTAATGACAGGGGCTGCAGCAAAAAAAGGTCGCGCAAACGCTACACCGAGGAGTGCCAATATCAGAATACGCATCAGTAGGAGTAGCCAACGTTTCAGTTTATGTCGGCGGACGTTTGTCTGATGCGACATCTGAATGAAACGCACTGTACTGAATATCAACCGCCTTGCACGCTCCCGATTCAACAGATGTAGAATAATCGGAATTGACGCGCCTATGACACCGGCTGCTACAAATAGGGGGGCTAAAAATCCTAATCCAAACACTTTTAACTATTAAATCTGGTCACCGTTCCACTTCGTTTCACAAATCAACGGTATGAATGCCGTATGGCATTCCCCGGG
>VXZL01000508.1 GCA_009845505.1 Candidatus Poribacteria bacterium
GTGCAAGCCTATAGAGGCTTGCAGGACAATGTTTCACGATGGTGTCTGGTTAAGTACGAAAGGGTTTCAGCGAACCCAGCCCGTGTGAATTACACCGAAAAACTGTCCGAAACGAAGTAGAGGGCAGATCAGATGCCTATAGTTAGAAAAAATTTACGGTGGTTTTCGGTTAATTCCACCGTTTCTGGATTATCAAAAGTTTTTAACAATTGAAATACGACAAGGGGAACGGGTTCAGTCTTACTTAGACATTAGTCGCTATGGGCTCTCCATTTCTTTAAGAAAAACTTGGAATACCTTTATATCGTTCGCTTCCGCATCACTCACAAAGACGCGTCCGCTTTTCGAGACTGCGATACCCACTGGCTGTAAGAGCCCAGAGGTACTAAACTTCATAATACTCTTTCCGTCCAGTGTAAAGACTTGGATACGCCGATTACCACTATCTGTGACGTAAAGATAATTCCATTCGTCAAGAGCGATGCACTTGGGATCCTGGAGCTGCCCAAGTTCGCGTCCTTCTCCGCCCCACGCATTAATAGGGTTACCACTGAAATCGTATTTTTTGATGAGGTGGTTGCCTGTATCAACAATATAAACGTTCCCGTCTGAGTCAACACTCAAGTCTGTTGGGTTCCAAAGCTGCTCTCTGCCACTCCCAAAGCCGCCGTGTGCTACAACGGGGACACCCGCGACATTGAATTCAATCCAACGATGGTTCCCAGTATCAACGATATAGACCTCGCCATTGCGTCCGATACCGATGCCTTCGGGTCGGTCAAGTAAAACGTCGTCTACAGTTTCACTGAGCGGATAAAAAATCTGATCGACGAAATTGCAGTATTGGACCCGATCGTTCCCAGTGTCTGCGACATAGAGGCGGTAACTCCGTTGGAAACTCAATGCTATATCGGTAGGATGATCAAACTCACCTGTTTGCCATCCACGCCCTCCGAATTCGGTGATAAAACCACCAGTGTGGTCGATCACTTGAACCCGGTTGTTCCCTGCGTCAGCTACATAGATGCGCTGCTGTTCATCTATAGCGAGCCCCAATGGGGTCCGAAATTCACCTACGCCCTGCCCGACACTACCGATGGTTTCCAAGTATCTGATACCCAATATAGGAGGTGCCTTCCGCTCACGGTTTGATAGCAAAATTTCAATAGGCGGTTGTGAAATTTCAGTTTCGGGTAGGGTACAACTCAAACAGAATGTGAGAAGGAGAAAGTAGCCGAGGTTTTTAGCCCCGTTGCACCTTAAATTTGAAAACGAACGTTGTTTGCTGTTCATTGAAATCGCTCGTGACTCTGGGAACAATAATCCGCAAGCTACTATAACTGATGCTGCGTTTGCGGAAATAGAGGAAAAATCTGGTATGTTGCCGTGGCATCACTGTCGTTTTTTCAATATCTTCTCTGGGCAGTATTGCTGGGTCGCCCTGTATTCTAATGGTCTTATCCCATCGGAATATTTCCGCTGCAAATTCCGGCGGCAATTCCGGCCTGAAATTCTTTTTTAGATAAAAGGATTCCTGTGATTTGTCAATGGGTTTAGTAACATTTCCGGTGCCATCGAGCATCTGGCAATCTTTTCTTTTGAAGGAAATCCAATAGTCCGTGCCGTTATAGATAAAGATAGCAAACGCATCAACCGCCTTCACGTTGTTGAGGGGAAGTGCCATAGCTGTTACGCCGTTTTTGACATAAACGACAGTGCCTGTCTGTGGCATGATAACGGCATCTGGGTCGAACACAGGGACAATCATTTCAGGTTGAAATGTGTCTTTGATGAAATCCGGGACTTCCGGCACTTTTGAGCAGCCCAGAGGCGTAAATGACAAACAGAGGCCCCCTAAGATTTGCAAGACAGACCTTCGAGACAGAGGTTTATCTCCTATCTCTCCGCTTTCCGATCTTCGCTTTTCGCTCTTCGCTTTCCACTCTTCGCTCTTTGCTTTTCGCGCCGCGCGGTCCGCGACACGCGGTTTGCGGTCTGCGGTCTGCGGTTCGCGATTTTTTGTCTCATTCTTCATTGTTTTCTCCATTGAGGGCAAGCATCGCGGCTCCGACGATACCCGCATTATTTCCGAGGTGCGCTTTTACAATTTTCATTCGTGCAGGGATATCCATAGCACGTTTAGACAGCTCGGTACGAATAGGTTCAAAAAGCAGCCCTTCACCAGCTTCCGCAATGCCACCACCGATGACGGCGATTTGTGGGTTGAGGATATGTGCTATGGATGTGAGTGCGATACCTATGTAACGTCCCGTTTCGGCAAAGATCTCAATTGCGAGTTGATCACCTGCTTGTGCTGCCGCCGCTATTCTCCGAGGTGTCAGTGGGATGCCATCTGTTGTTAGAGCCGTTAGAACCGTATCGCGCCCTGTTTCTATCTTCTCTTGGGTACGCTCAACAATATTTTTCGCCCCAGCATAAGCCTCCAGACAGCCCTGATTGCCACAACCGCAGTAACGTCCATTAGGTTCAACAACCGTATGCCCCAATTCTCCAGCAGTATTTTGGCTTCCGTGGTAAACGCGTCCATCAATCACAACCCCACCGCCCACACCTGTGCCGAGTGTCAACGCGACGATACTTTTATACCCAACCCCAGCACCGTGAAGCAGCTCACCCAAGGTCATAACGTTCACATCGTTGTCCATGCCTTTTAGCACGGGTTCGTATTTGTTGCCATTCGTGTGTGCTTCTGAGTTGTGCGCTACGCCGCGTAACTTTACCAGCTCCGTGTTCACATAATCGACGAGTGGAATATCACTCCAACCGGGAAAGTTAGGAGAAAAGTGGATGACCCCTGTTTCAGCAATGATAAGCCCTGGTGCCCCTAATCCGACTGCAATTTCGCGGTTCGCGGTTCGCGGTTCGCGGTTCGCGGTTCGCTCCGATTTTACAAGGACTTGACGAACGGTTTCTGCAATTCGAGCTGCCACGATTTTGGGTCCACCTACGTTTACATCTGTTGGAAGGACCACGCGACAAGAGACATCACCGTCCGATGAGACCAATCCAGCCTTAATGTCAGTTCCTCCTAAATCAACACCAATACTATATCCAGTGTCTGCTTTAGGGTATTTGATACCCATTTATCGCTTCCAATCTATATAGTCCTGAAAAAATCTGCTAATTCTGCAAATCCTGATCCGAAACAACCGCAGAAGGCTAATAGTTAAAGACTTGCGCGCCATTGCTAATATTACAGAGGTAAATTTCAGGTTCAATGCCAGTCTGTTTGCGGTATTCTGTTGTTATACGCGTACGAAAGGTCTCTAAAGCGTCTCTATGAAGAATACTGACCGTACACCCCCCAAACCCTGCGCCCGTCATTCGGGTTCCAATTACGCCTTCAACATCACGGGCGATGTCCGTAAGGAGATCTAATTCTCTGCAGCTAACTGCGTAATCATCGCGTAGTCCTTTGTGTGAGGCGTTCATTAACTTACCGAACGCTATGAGTGGATCATCTATCTTTTCGGATGTTTGCTGGTTCCGTGCCTTGAGCGTAGAGACGGCATCAAGTACACGCGTGTTTTCCTCAATAACGTATCCACATCTTTTTTGTGTTAGCGCGGGTAACTTTCCTTCACGTTTCTTGAAGTCAGACAGGGTAATGTCGCGAAGAGAAGATATACCGGGTAGCCACTGGCTCAAGATGTCAACGCCTCTTTCACATTCTGCTCGCCGTTTATTATATTCAGAAGCAGCAAGTTCCCGTTTGACCTTAGTGTTGCAAATAGCAATGCAATGCGCCCCTAAATTGAGGGGTACATGCTCATACGCAAGTGAACGACAATCAAGAAACAGTCCATGATCCGCCCGACCTAAGAGCGAGATGGTCTGATCCATGATACCACAATTAACGCCAACAAATTCGTGCTCCACGCGCTGGCACACTGCAGCAAGTTCTTTCTTGCGCGCTTCTGACACTGCAGCGTTTGGGGAAGACTGCGGTATAGCACTGGTTAAAAAAGCAAGCGCGGCGGACACTGACAGGGCAGCCGAAGAACTTAATCCTGCCCCAATAGGAACGTCTCCGATGATAACGGCATCAATTCCAGCAATTTTATTGCCAGATTCTTGTAGAAGGGACGCGACCCCTATTAAGTAGTAACTCCAAGTCGGTGCCTTCGGTGGAACCGGACGGAGGGCATCAAGATTCAGTTCAAAGGATTCATTGACATCTAACGCGTGTAAAACAGCACGCCGGTCAGTCCGTGCACGCATAGCGATATGGATATATTTATCAATCGCGACTGGAAACACATAACCGTCGTTATAATCCGTATGTTCACCGATTAGGTTCACCCTACCTGGGGCAGATACAACGCACCTTGGTGAAGCACCGAAGATAGTCTCAAACTTCTGTTTCGCAGCAGAAATATGCTTATGTCTACTTCCGAGGGTGTTTGGAGTACTTGGACTATCCATCAAAGCGTCTCGTTTCATAGCATTTCCAGTAGATTGTTACAGACGACCTCTTGACTAACTGCTGACAATGGCTTCCGGTTTCGTAGCGAACGCCTGACCGCTAATCACTGGGAAAAAAATTTCAAAAATCGTCCCAACACATCAGGTAGATCGGCGCGCCGGACATAGCAATCAACGCTTATGTCAGGTTTCACCGCTATATCCGATGCGGGTGCCTGCGTCAAAAGTTGCTCCTCGGGTGCGTGTAGCGCCGGTTGTAGATTCGGAGATGTTCGTTTCTGAAGGGGTATACTTCCCTCGGCAATCACCAATTCTCCAAGCGGGAGATACGTTGCAAGCGGATATACTTCTGTTTCAGTTAAAACAGTGATGTGAGGTAGCGATGCATCTGCCAATCGTTCCATCTGCATTGTCAAATAGGTGATTCCGGTAGAAGCACCCGCCGACCCTTCCGGTTGGCAGGCGACAATTGTAATAAGCGGAATCCGTTTTTGTAGACCTTTCTCAATAGTAGTGAGAAGGAGGGAAACATCAATTTCTGTAGGAATTACGTCAATATCTACGATGAAAAGACAGACAGGATGGTCTGAAATTGTTCCCTCAACGGCGAGTCCGAAGGCATTGGTAGACTCAATTTCCATTGCCGAAGAATCATCAAGCAGGTACGCAACTCGTTTTTCAGCAAGTAGAGGGAACAGGGCACCACAATATGAACAGGTATAAAGATTCCGTTCAAGTTCACCTCTAAAAGCGAACTCTTGACATCTGGTACACTTATACCATAAGTTAACGCCCTGTTCTGTGTCGTTAGAGATACGCGCTTCCATTTTTCGTCTACTCCGAGATTTGTTTTAGGAACGTGTCTTTAAGACTTCATAATTCCTGCTATCGCTTCTGCTTCCGAATCATAACAGTCGAAAATTGTCATCAGTTTTGCCATAACGATGAGACTTCTGACGTTCCCACCGAGATTAAGGAGGACCACCTGTCCATTAGTTCGTCGGACAGAAGTATGGACAGAGACAAGCACACCTAAGCCAGAACTATCCATCATCTGGACGCGTTCCAAGTTCAAAATCAGGTTGAGATGTTCTCGGGGTTCCGCAGGGTTATCAGCAATCTGAACCTGCTCCTCAATGATTTTTTTTAGAGCTAAGGCATCGGCGCCAATAACTTTTCCTGCGATATCCAGAATTGTAATACTGCCTTTGTGTCGAAGGTTGACTTGCATAGGAATTCCTTAAAAAATTGTTATGGATTAGGAGTCTGCTTATATTTGACCATTTTGATAATTGTGCCGTTGGCTTCATAATTTACCGAATCCATGCAGGCTTCCATTAGAAAAAGTCCTCTCCCACTGCTTTTAAGCAAATTTTCCGGGTCCAGTGGATCTGCGACCGTTTGACGCGTGAACCCTTCACCCTCGTCCTCAATGACAATGGTTAGTCTATCCTCAGCAAGAATGAACTGAAAAGTAGCCTTTTTGCCCAGATCCTCTTTATTGCCGTGTTTGATTGCGTTTGTACCCGCTTCAATGACAGCAAGGTTAATCTGCTCCTGGATGTCCTCACCGAAACCCATCTCTTTTAAGATCTCGCTGACAACAACATCAAGCAGGTAAACATGTTGCATTGAGCTTGGGAGAGAAAGCGTAATAACCTGTTCAGTTCTCTCGCCCACGTT
>VXZL01000419.1 GCA_009845505.1 Candidatus Poribacteria bacterium
TTAATGTACAGGCTCAAGCATAATGCTACAAGCATGCACAAACTAAAGTTTATACTACAATTTCAATCAGAAATGGTATTAGTTTCCATTTTCCAATACTTGTTGAAAGTCTTCAGGACTATCCGCTTGTATTGCAGCGCGAAATAACTCGTTGAGGCGTTGCAAGTCCTCAATTCTCTCTAATGTTGGTTTGAAAGTGCGCGCAGCTTCGGGATGTAATCGGAGCTCCAATGCTTCAAGGATTTTCTCGCGAGTGTTTTCTATTACACCTTGTTGCAGCCCTTGCTGATGTGCTTGGGCTGCAGCTTGTTCTGTCCAATATTCAATAATAGAAGATTGGTGCATGGTTTCCTCCGAAAAATCTTATACTCACTCCGCCTCCAAAACCCCGTAAGCCACGAGTTCTGTTGTAACGTCGGCTTTTGCTGCGGCTTCGTCAAATTCATCGGTACGCCGCCGATACTCTACCTCGGCGTTGGCAAGCTCACTCCGTCGCATGCGTTGGATGTTCGGGTCCGTCGCCTGAGCGATTCTATCCTTAAGGAGCTTAACGCGTTTCTGATGACTGGTCGATAGACTTTCCTTGCGGTAACTCGCCAATGCTCGCGTGCGTTCCTGATGCTCGGCGCGGGCTTCAGCCCATAGCTGCTGTTGCGCATTTTCTAACGCGTCCTTTTCAGTAAGAATGGGATTTTCTTGTATCTCACTATCCGCTGCCCGTTCAAGTAAGCCGTTAAGATGGGGTGTCAGGACATCAGATGTCGCAACCGGTTTAAGTGCCACGTGTTCCCGGATGCCGAGAAATCGCCATTGATAGATAGCGAATTCATATCTCCCAGCGGGAACTTTATTGGTTCGGACTTTGAGGGAGGTAACCACTTCTTCATCGGTCTTTAATGCCGCTGCAGCCTGTTTCACCAACGGATGTGTGGGCATGATAAACGTAGCGTCGGGATACTGGACTGCACAGTCGGCTTCAAAGGTTATGGACAGATGTTGATCCGAGCCTTTTAACCATTTTTCCCACTCCCGATAAACGCGCGTTTTCTCTCTTGAAAATTGCTGGAAATCACCTAATAAAGCGTTCCGAGCAGCTTCGGAAAGCCGAAGGGTTTTGAGCGGTTTTTCACCGAGGATAAACTCCTGCTCCGTTCCAATTTTTGTCAAAAGGTAGTGTATAACAAGCCCCTGTATTGATGTTGGAGATAACCAGAAACTGGCGGCATCAGCGACCTCTTTCTCCATTTTATCTTCAGGAAAACGGAGTCCAAACAGGTCCAATTGCTGTGCTTCAAGTTTCTCTTGTTCCTGGACCAACAGAATCTTGTTATCAGCTAACTGTTGCAACTTGATTTTTCGCTCTTCTGGTGTCAGTCCATAATCTTCGGCAATATTCCGCAGTTCGGTTGTGATTTCACCAAGAATTTCTTCACTACCGCCCAAGGCACTCTCAAATACACCGATGCGAAGTAAGCATCGCTCATAGATATCGGCATCAACGGTTCCCGGGGTAATCAGATTGATGATAGTCACGCTTTCGCTTTTTTGTCCCCTCCTGTCAATCCGGCCGATACGTTGTTCAACCTTCATAGGGTTCCACGGTAGATCATAATTGACGATACAGTCGCAGAATTGGTAGTCTAACCCTTCGCAGCCAACTTCCGAAAACAGCATTAAGTCAAGGCTATCGTCCTCGGTTTTCGGCTGCTCAAATTGATTGCGGAGTCTTAACCGCTCCTCATCCGGGACATCACCGTGAATTAGTCCGACACGGAAACCGTCTGCTAAAAGGTGTTTGTGAAGATAGGCGAGCGTGTGGCGGAAGCTGCTAAAGATCATCACCTTGTTATTACGGCGGCGTTGTCTATTTCGGACAACTTTTCGGAGTGCCGCCAACTTCAAATCCTCTGGATCAAGCGTTTTCGCTCTTTCAAGAAGTGCTTGGACCTCACCACGGATTGATGTGACAAGTTCCTCTGAAGGCATCGTTTCAATAGCGTCAACTTCTGACCACTCAAGTTTGTCAAGGCGACGGGTTAATATATCCGCAAGTAGTGGTTCGAGTCCATGCAAGCAGCTTGCCAACTGTCGACGGAGTGTTGTCACCATAAAATTAACACTGCGATCACCATGCAATCTACGGAATATCTCCTTTTGCATTTCAAGGATCGCTTCATGAAGTTCGTCCTGTTCTGTTGTCAAGGCAACTTCTACAGCCTGCGGTTTACGGATGGTGAATTCCCCAATATCTCGGCGGCGGGTTCTATTGATTATACCAGCAAAAGTGTGAAGTGCCTCCATATCGGTGATGAGTTGGACGCGATCTTCAGGGGTCATACGTCCTTCAGCAAGGTGGTTTCTAACACGTTTGAATTCGGGATCGTTCTTGAGAATCGATTGTCCCCAAGCCGTTGACGCAGCTGCGTCAAGAGCTTCCTTCGCGATTTGTATCCACCCTGTTTCTTGTGCGCGTGCAGCATCAACGGCTTGATTAATGAAAGGGTTCGGCTCCGCTATATGATTAAAACTTGCTTCATCCAGAATTAGGTCAGGACGGAGAACGTTAAGTAGAACAAACAGGTCATGACTGCCGAGTTGAATAGGTGTCGCTGTGAGGAAAACGACAGCGTCCGCGTTTTCACAGAAAAACCGAACCGCCTCGTGATTAGCCGTCCCCTGATTTCGGATATGGTGCGCTTCATCTACAATGACGAGATCAAAGCGCGGCGGTGGATCTAAATCCAGAAGTCCCTTACCACTTTTCTTGTTACGTTTTCCTCCGGGACCGAAAAGCAGATTATTACTCAGCAAGGAATAGGGAAGGATCACTTTCTGATACCGTTCGGGCCACTCGCCATCCAGATGCATTTCTCTGATACAGTACTGCAGGGTCTTCCCGTCGAGATGCATGAAGTTTTCGTCAAATCGTTTCATTTCGCGCTGCCACTTCTGTTCAGATACCAAGGGGCGCGGGCATATAATGAGGACAGATTCGATATCGGTGCGCGCTTGTAATTCCCTTAAAATCAATCCAGCCTCAATCGTTTTTCCGACACCTACACTATCAGCGATTAGTAACCTCGGTAGGTCTGCCTTAATGAATTTCAGTACGGGTCGGTATTGATAAGGAATGAAGTCAACGCGCGCTGCGTTGAGGGAGTATAACGCAGATATTGCGGGGTACCTAATTTGAAGTGCTGTCAGATAAGCGTGAAATTCATCGCACGAAAGACTTTGAAACTGCTCGGTTTGAACCTCAATTTGCAGCTGAGACGGATAAAAGGTTTGAACGCTGCCATTAACAAAAACACTAATTCGGTCCTCAGGTGTCCCCGGTAAGACAGCAACAACGGCTCCTCGAGTCGTCGGATTTGCTTTCAAAAAAACAATTTGACCTGGCGTAAATTCTTGCGAAGGATTTGGGGTGTTATTCATACTTTACCTAAAATTGATACCTATGAAGCATCTTCAGATTGCGCTTCAATTGCGAAATCGAGCAAGCCGTGTTGGTACACAATCACCAGCTTCTCTCCGATCCGCATGTAGAGCACATATTTGTCAAAATGCTGGACCCAGCCCTTCAAGACATGCCCTGACCGGGTGACAATGTTCACATCGGACTTATTCGCCTTCGCCTCCTGAAGAACTTCGTCATCCACATGATACCGATCGGCTACAGTTTCGATCGCTTGAAGATTTTCTGCCTTCACCGACTTTCTTATTTTTACATAAGGTTTCAGGTCCGGCATCTTCTCTTTAGGAAAGGCAAACAAAACCTCCAATTTCCCCATCTTAACCTGTTTACCGTTGGCATCAATCGCCCATATCGTATACCGTTTCGCACTGACTTTGGACAGATCCCGTATACCTGTATAAGTGATGAAGCGGACGGGTTGTGCAAAATGTTGTTTTAGGATCTCGTCAGCGTTCCACTTATCGCTATTTTTCTGTGATTGTTGAGATGCTTCCGCTTTCGGTGCCTGTTGGGTTTCGCTGGGTTTCGATTGCTGTTCGTCCACATCTAATAGTGTTGCCATGTTTCATATTCTCCTTTTCAATTTACTTTACTCCGCCAATTGGATTAGAATGCCTACGCCTGCGATGATGATATAAGCAAACGTACTAACGAGCCCCCAATTGACTTGGAACTTCTTATTTATTTCTAAAATGTCCCCCGGATAGAGTAGTACCTGCTGCGGTGTCGTGCCTTCGGCGGTATCGGACACTAACAAAACCTCTTCAGTCGTGCTGTCGTGGCGATGGATGATGACCTCCTCGCGGTTCGCAGAGACTTCAAACCCTCCGGCGAGAGCAACGGCTTGTGAGATGTTCAAAGGTCCACGTACGCGTTGTGCACCCGGGTTGCGGACATAACCCGTCACATAGATAGGTTCAACCTTGAAGACATTGGGAACATACAGTACATCGCCATCTGATAGAGAGGGGGACGGTGAATTGTTCTCGGATGATTTCCAGAACTGTTCAGAGCGGTTAAATTCGGTGAGTGTACCGTCTTTTGCGACTTTTACGAGTGCGGAAAGGTCTGCCTCTTGGGTGGAACCGCCTGCGCGTGCGAGTGCCTGCGCAATGCCAATCTCTCCACGGATAAGGAGTTTTCCGGGGGTCTGCACCTGCCCTTGGACTTCAACGACACTCAGCGGCATGACGAACACGAGATCGTTCACGCCGACGCGGATATTTTTGTAAGCACGGTTGGTTGAGAGGTCGTAGGTTTCAACGTTTTGTGTGTCGTCGGTGCGGATGAGTTGTACGCCTTGACGGTCGGCATTCTCCGCCATACCACCGGCGAGTGCGATGGCCCGGTATAGACCGATGTCCGTTTCAGGTGAGATGGGGTAACGTCCCGGTGCCTTTACTGCGCCACCCACAAAAACGCCGTTCTCTTGTAGGGCGGGAGACACCATAACGATAGGATTGCGGACATGATTATCTCTGACGAGGAACTCGCGAATGAGATGGTTGACCGCTATCACTGTCTGACCAGCAACATCGAAGTCGCTACCGAAGTAGTTAATTTTTCCGTCCTCACGGACTTGTACGGAATGTGTATACTCCGGTTGCCCAACCACTGCGATGAGGAGGGTATCCCCTTTTTTGATGCGGTAAACATCACCGAAAAGTGTGGTACTCGCAATGAAAAACAGTAGAATCGGAAACGCTTGCAAGCAACGCGCGGTGGAACGGGAGACTCGCAAGCCTCGGAAAAAATAGATCATAGCGTCTTACCGAGAAGAAACTTCGCCTCACATACGTTTGATGTCATAAATCGTATTGCGTGGGTCCCTTCTCGCACGAACCTCTCACCCTTTCTTGGCTTCAATGAAAGAGAGTTGCAAATCCTGTATCGATGACAGTTTGCGAGGACCACCCCTTTTGGCAGGTTTTTTCCGCCAATGCTCTCTGACGTAACTACCGTTATTCCTCTTGTGCGCTCGGACATAAATCTTGTCAGTTATGCGCATGTGAGATTCTACCTCTTTAAAAAGGTAAAGTTGCTTCACTTTCTTCATGGCAGCTTGCCTGCGGGTTTAAACGTCTTGTAGTGAGTCGAAATAAGCCTTGAGGGATTCCCGTGCCTGCGGAAGTAAATTGCTTGGCACAAGGACATCACCCCATTCAGATTCCGTGAGATTGCCTTTTACACCGCCATAATAAGGGACTTCATGGCAGCGCAAATAGACAGGAATGCCGTCCTCCTCTAAAACGCTCTGGAGGATATTTCCTGCCGTTTCATTTGGTACAGATTCAACAGCGTACCAATCCCCATACTCCATCACCTCGGTTTGCATTTGTTCAGGCACGAGTTGTACCTGGCAATCCGAACACATTGATACTTCTATCTTATATTCAGCGTTGCATTGTGGACAAAACGGCATGATGTTTCTCCTTATGAATGGGAGAGGCTGGACCTCACCAGTAAAAGAACCTTGGGGTTTCGGACTTGTGTGGTGCCTTGCCGTGTTGCATCGGCTAATGGGAGTCGCCGTTGTTTACCCTAATCTCATTATGGTAGCATAGATGAGAGAATTTTGTCAAGAATGTTTTTAAGCATTCAGCAGTCAGCAGTCAGCAGTCAGTTAAAAT
>VXZL01000095.1 GCA_009845505.1 Candidatus Poribacteria bacterium
ACCTTGTAGAGTCACAAGTTCGAGTTACGAAGGCGTTGGATGCCAACTTCCAAGTCGAGGAACGCTAAAGGATCCTATATTTCCGATTAGGATTTTTATAAAGTCCATATATCTACTGGCGGGGTTGAAACCCCGCCAATCTTCTGATGTATAACCAAGTGTATCGTTCACTAAGGAGAAGAAACGATGCGGCATCTATTGACCTTTTGGATCTGTCTCATCACAATAAGCGGTTACTGTCTTTCAGTATCTGCACAAGAAACAACAGAAAAAAAACAAGAGTTTGCAGATTTCGCAAAAGTGATTGAAGATAGTAAAAACTACGACGGCTTCTTCAAACTATACCAGAAAAAAGAAAAACTCTATTGTGAAATCCAACCCTCACAATTGGATCAGCCTTTTCTATGCATGACCAGTCTTGCACGCGGCTTAGCGAGAGGACGGCTTATCTCAGGAATAATAATGGATGAATGGTTGCTCGTTTGGCGGCGCGTTGGCGATAACGTGCATCTCGTGCGAAAAAATGTGCGATACCGTGCTGAAAAGGGAACACCGACTGCCCAAGCAGTTGACTATAGTTACAGCGACTCTGTATTATTTTCTCTTAAGATTGAAAGTGTACATCCACAACGAAAGAGTCTATTGGTCGATATTTCTCCGGTTTTTATGTCCGATTTGCCGCCACTGGCACGTCGTATTGCCGCTGATGCCCGCTTTGATAAAACACGCAGCACTTGGGGAACAATCAAGGCGTTCCCAAAGAACGTCGAATTGAGAGTCAAAGCGGTCTATACATCGCAAAGTTACATAGAAACCGTCCCCGACAGTCGTGGCATCCAGTTGACGGTGCATTACAGCCTCGCTGCACTTCCATCCAACAACTATCAACCCCGACCGGCTGACGACAGGCTCGGACACTTCATGACAACGATCAAAGACTATTCGGCTCAAGTTAGCGAGGAACCCTTCGCTCGTTACGTCAATCGCTGGCATCTGGAGAAAGCCGACAAGGATGCAAAACTTTCACCCCCAAAAGATCCGATCATCTTCTACATTGAAAAAACCGTACCGCACCGCTTCCGTCCTTACATCCGGCAGGGGATCCTCGAATGGAACAAGGCGTTTGAAAAGGCGGGTTTTGTCGATGCGATTGAAGCACGCATTCAACAGGACTATGAGGACTGGGACCCCGAAGACGCACGGTATAACACGATCCGTTGGGTGGTTGACGCAGGATTCGCCACCGGTCCCTCTCGCGTGAATCCACTGACAGGACAGATACTGGATGCCGACATCCTTATTACCGATGGTTTTATCAGGTCTTGGCGGCGAGAATATACAACGTTCTTTGATGAGTTAGCGCATGAGCGTGATCATCCGATGGACCCATCTTCACAATTTCAGTGTCAGATGGGATCTGGGTTGGTGCATCAGATGGGGTTCATGGCAAGTGTCTTGGATGCGCGGGATCTGACTGGCGAAGGCGGTGAACTCCCAGAAGAGTTTCTCGGAGAGGCACTCAAAGCACTGACGATGCATGAAGTGGGGCATACATTGGGATTGCGCCATAACTTTAAAGCGAGTACAATTTTCTCTCTCGACGACTTGAACAAAAAGAATGGAGAAGCCATCCTCGGTTCTGTCATGGAATACGATGCTGTGAACATCGCACCCGAAGGTGAAAAACAAGGGCATTACTATACGCCGACAATCGGACCCTGGGACTACTGGGTGATTGAATATGCCTATAAACCCACTAATGCGAGCAAGCCAGAAGATGAATTAGAGGCGTTGCGCAAAATCGCTACCCGTGCGCCAACGCCGGAACTGACGTATGCTACAGATAGCGATGCTTATGGGTATCAACATCGAGATATTGACCCATTGGTCAACCGTTGGGACCTCGGCAACGATCCACTTGAATTTGCCAAACAACGTCGTGAGATTGTTGTTGGACTCTGGGATAAGATTGCAAACAAAGTTACAAAAGAAGGCGAAGGCTATCAACGGACCAGGCGGGCTTTCCGTACACTCATTGTTGAACACGGTTATACCATGTACCTCGCAAGTCGTTACATCGGTGGGCAGTACCACCACCGCGATCATCGCGGCGATGAAAATGGACGGTTGCCCTTCGTGCCGGTCCCCGCAGCGAAACAACGCGAAGCACTCGAATTCCTCAAAGAACACGCCCTCTCGGACAAAGCCTTCAATTTCCCGCCGGACTTGCTTAACAGTCTGGCAATCACCCGTTGGAGCGATTGGGGAGCCGCCAGTTGGGATTCCACACGTTTCGATTACCCGGTACATGAGATCATTCTGCGCTATCAAAATCGCATTCTGGAACGCTTGCTCTACCCGAACATTCTCGCACGGATTCAAGACACAGAGTTAAAGTTCCCTAAAGGTGCGGATGCGTTCACACTCCCTGAACTTTTTTCAGGCATTACGGATGCGGTCTGGACTGAATTGGATCGGAATATAGGAGAAAAGCAGTGGTCGAATACGGATGCGTTCATCTCCAGTTTCCGGCGCGGTTTACAACGCGAACATCTCAAGCGGCTTATCAAACTGGTATTAGATGCCGACAGTGGTACACCTGAGGACGCAAGATCCCTCGCACGTCGCCATCTCGGGCAAATCAACACTCGCATACAGCGCGTGCTCCAAACCGCGCAAGGCAGACTTGACGATTATAGCTTGGCACACCTCCAAGAGTCTCAAGTCCGAATTGCGAAGGCGTTAGATGCCAACTTCCAAGTCGAGAAACGCTAAAGGTGAGCAATAGGAGTGATACATGGAAATACGCCAATATACATCCGATCTGCAAACATTGGTGACACAATTTTACAACCACATAACCTCCAACGTTCCGCATTGCTATCCAGTAGCGGAAGAAGAATTCGCTATCGCGATAAGCCGAGTAACTACCGATAAAGCCGATTTAAAGGGGGATGGACTCGATTCCGAAACCGCCTTTGTGGCAATAGTCAACGGTGTTATCCAAGCGTTTATTCACGTCGGTATTAGTCCAGCTCGGGAACATAGGAAAGAAAACTTAGGTGTTATTCGGTTCTTGGGTTATGAACGCGGGGCGCGAGCGGTTGGACAAGCCGTACTTGAAAAGGCGGAAGACTATCTGAAAGCGTTCAACGTTTCCCAAATTTCCGCTTTCCCTCAAGATTGTCGATATCGTTTCTATCATTTTGGACACGCCTATCTATCGGATGCGCTTGATCAAGTTCAAGGACTCCTTGGATTCAATGGATACCGTCGTTCTGAAGGTGAGGTTTTTTTGGATTGGGAAGACTATTCCGTTACGCCCGTCCCTTCAAGTCTACCAGTAACGCTTTCTATCAACTGGCAGGACGGACGCGGACAGCATCCGAATTGTACCGTGCTTGCCCACCAAGATAGTGAACAAGTTGGAATCTGTGAGTCTATTTGTGGCGGTGAGTTTTCAAGCCATCCGGATGCCCAAGATTGGTTTCATACGGTTTGGCTCGGCGTTGAAGACGATTTTCAAGGGCAAGGTTTAGGGCGTTACCTGCTCCAATACGCGCTGCAAGAGATGAAGAAGATCGGATACCGGCATGCAGCGATTAGTACTGCCTGGGATAACCATCGCGCATTCCTCTTTTACAGCAACTGCGGTTATCGGACTGTGGATTGGACGTATGAATTCATGAAAAACCTCTCGGAAACGCCGACACACAAGTGGTAGTCTATCAGTACGATTTTACTCGCAGCATTTCATTCCCTGTTTTTTGGAAGTGATACGGGACGCGCGCAACCGAGCACGTAATCCCATCTTTTTCAAGTTCGTGGATAACGGGTGATAAGAAAGGGGAAGGGTTGCTGTTGACATCAACGATAGGAAAAATTCTCACCTCGGTTCCGATGCGAAGTAGTTCTCGCACGGCATCAAGGTGAAACGTCAGATCTCTGTTTGCGGAGTAGAAAAAGAGGAAATGTGCGGAGAGTACGAGGTCAAAGTGTCGATCGGGAAAGGATAAATTCGGGAGGGATGCGTTGATATATCGTCCCTGTTGCTTGCCACATTCAAAATCTTGGCAAAATTCGTCCATTGCCTGCATCCTGATTTCCGCTAATTCATCAACAGACGAGAATCTTGTCCAGACAAATTTGTCCTGATTTCGGCGGGCTTGGGCGATGACATCCTCGTAGGTTTCCTGAATCCGTTGGCGCAATTCCGTCTCTGAATATCGGTAGATTGGGTCTACAGAGATTATCGGTGTGCCACGTTGGTACATCCGAACATTAAATGAAGCGGGACCGTCGCCTACACCTACGATGTCCAGCGTCAAGTCTTCTTCGGAGAGGTTAAACATATCAAGGTATTCATCAAACGACCTACCCCACGGCACGATGTCTTTGTAATGGAAGTTCACTAATACCTCATGCCGTTTGATTAACCATGCTCGAGAGGATACCAAGGATTTTGTCGCACCGTTCAATTGGATACACTGCCATGTCAATGTAAAGTTTCTGCCCTTCCAATTTGAGGAACAACCATTCTGTCCCAGTAGTAGTAGCCCCATAGATGCAAGGAATATTATTGTCTTTCTGGTGATTAAAGTGTTGCGCTGCGATCATTTCAGCAACGCATTGCCCGATGCCAAGCGTTGGATCGGCATTCTTTGCCTCAACAAGCACAACGATAGGTGCTTCTAAATAAAATTGCTCTGGCGACAGACTTATCAAAAAATCGCAAGTGCCTGTTAATCCCTGTTCGGGGTCAACGCTGAAGTCGATACCAGAAAACAGGCTGATACGACGATCGAATTGCTCGCGGAGTTCAACGAGAACATTGGTCACAATAAGTTCCGAGCGCGCCTTTTCTGTTCTTATAGCGACCGCCAGCTGCACCTTTTTCTCCAATTCCGCAATAAGTGCCTCGCTCGGTGGCGCGGGTTCTATGTCAGAAAAGATGTTTGCGGATTCGACCGTTTCTAACTGGAATTTCTCCCGGACTGTTTGTAAGGTGAAATTACTATAAGCCATGGGATAATGTCCGTCTTTAATCGGCTGCCCCGATCTCAACCTCCTGCAAAACTGCTGCTGCCCGTTGTGCCAACTCAGTTGCAGTATCCCGCTTGAGTGCCCGATTTAAGTGTAAGATAGCGCGTTCGTCTCCACCTTTTGCCAGTTCTAAAGCTTCCTCAAATCCTTTGTTTCCGTAACTGAAATCTCTTGGGATGACCGTCAAGTCAAGGTCTTTCCAATAATACTGGAACGCATCGGACTTCCAATTCTGATAGACATGTTCCCACGTAAGGGAGTTGAAAATATTCAGGTGCGGTTCAAGCATGTGCTCAGCGATCGGGTCATCGACAGCCTGATAGCGGTTGTCGAGCGACACGCGAAGTCGGTCTTCGGTCAAATTTGGCAGTGCCTTGTGGATCGTCAAAGCCGGGAAAATAAGGGTATCGCCAACTTCATAGTTCGTGGAGTGCCATTCACCCGACAATTCGTCCTCATTAACGCAGAGACTGCCAGCACCGAGCGAAAAGTGGTGTTCCATGACCTTGTTGATCTTATGTGATCCGGGTAGGACTGCTAAGCCACCTAACTCAATCGGACAATCTCCGACGGGTGCCCAACAGGTATAGGTCTGGAAATTGCCTTGGAAGTGGACGAAATCTTGATGGATCGGGGTTGTATGTGCCGTGTACTTCGGGAACCAGAGGCGCGCAATCTTTTGCGGATGCGGTAGCACCTCTCTACCGACAATCTTTTCCACCATATCGACGACTTCGTGCCAGTGACCGGAACGGTGGAACGCTTCTAATTTATAGACTTCATGGTACACGTCTGTATATTCGGGATCGCCTTCGGTACATTGGGTCGAAATATCAGCGATGCCGTCCATCGGGTCGGTCCCCGCGACGAGCCAACCGCCCTTCTGCATTGTCGTTAGCATCTCTCGCCGTAACGCCCAGAGTTTGTCGGGATCTTGTAGGCACTTGAAGAAGAGATACCCTTCCTCTGAGATCCGGTGCCGCAACTCTTCTGGATCGTTCATCGCATCGTTGGATATGCGAAGTTCTTTTATTTTTTCCA
>VXZL01000461.1 GCA_009845505.1 Candidatus Poribacteria bacterium
ATAAGCGATGCCACGATTAATATAGGATGGAATATGATCCGGTTGAAGTTGAATAACCGTAGTATAATCTATAATGGCTAAATCAAATTCCTTTCTTCTGCTATAAGCAATACCACGATTAAAATAGCACTCGGCGTGATTTGGAACATATCGAATTACTTCCGTATAGTCCGCGATAGCGTTGTCAAATTCGCCTTTATTGCTGTACGCATTGCCTCGTTCATAATAGGCATTGCGGTAATTGGGGTGTAATTGTATTGCTTTTGTGTAACTTTCAATTGCCGAATTCACTTCGCCTGTGTTGTCGAAAGCCATACCCAAAATCAGATGTGCATCCGCAGCATTGGAATTGCGTTCCAACGCTTTTTCACAATCTGCGATAGCGGAGTCAAAATCTCCCCTAAGACTATGAGCAGTTGCGCGGGTGACATAAGGATGAGCAGCATTCGGATCGAGTTCTATTAACTTTTGGCAGTCTGCGATAGCGGAGTCAAAATCGCCTTTAAGTAAGTGAATGTGCCCTCTCATAACATAGACTGGCAAGTAATTGGGTCTCAACTCTATCGCCTTGCTATAGTCTGCAATAGCTTTATCACCTTCACCCTTGCTGCTATAAGCATTACCGCGAATAGCGTAGACCTCAGCAAAATTCGGCTTGAGTCGTAATGCCTTGCTATAATCCATAATAGCGAAATCAAGTTCATCTTTATCTCTGTAAGCGTTGCCTCGAACGAGATAGGCTTCAGCAATATCAGGATTAAGCCGTATCGACCTATCACAATCTGCAATAGCAAGATCAGTTTCGCCTATGCTGTTATAGGCGTGGCCGCGATGGTAATACGCTTCGGGGTGATCGGGTTCGTATTGGATTGCCTTCGTGAAGTCTTCAATTGCTTTGTCAATGTCCCCTTTAGCACCGTGTGCCATACCGCGACCGTGATAGGCCCTGGCAGGCTGGCGGGTCCAGAAAATGGCTTCTGTATAGTCGTTAATGGCAAGGTCAAACTCGCCCATTTTACGGTAAACATTACCACGGTAGATGTAAGATAAGGCGAAGTTTGGTCGCAAGTCAATGGCTCTGCTATAGTGCTTGACAGCTTCTTCATAAGGCACCATCTGCGTTGGAGTCACCATTTTCTACACTCCCTTTTTGCTCCTGGATTAGACCTTTGTAAATTGCCATGTAGACTTCTATGCGGATGGTTTGATCTTTGATAAAGCCATGGATATCGTTGTAAATAGTTTCAACAGATATACCGTGGGAATTTCGCAGGTGTATTAGTATAGGTTGCTTGAGATCAGCTGGAATATTGATAATATCGTCCTCGTTGGGTTCAATAAAACCATCTGGATATCGAACAAACACGCTCTTCTGGGCAATAACACGATTTATTGGTTCATAAGATTCCTGAATGTATGGATCTATTTGTTCCTTTTTTTGCAATATAACTCTACCATCTTTACTCCGGGAACCATCACAAGCCATGAAAAGTGCAATAAGATAATCCGTTGTGAAATCAATAAGGTTTGTTTTTCCGCCATAGTGTTGAATTTCAGATAAGCGTTCAAGCTCGCTAATCGGTTCACGCGAAAACCTATTAGCTGAGGTCAACAGTACTTCTTGGAATGCCTCTATATCAAAGTATTTTGCCGAGACATCAAAGTCGTCATCCTTCAAAAACTCGCGATAGAAGTTTGAAGAAACTTTACCAAAATAAGGCTCTTCCTCATGGCGTTCAGGCTCACCGCGGTAAAGATAATTCCCGGTGTTCGCTTTCGCTTCTATTTTCCGGAGTATTTCATCAACTGTATTTGGTTCGTTTTGATTTTCTCTGTCCATTCGCCTTCCTTTATCGCGATGCTGTCTAAAAGCGTAACACATTTCGGAAAGGGTGTCAAACGAATTTAATCAAGTCTATAGCATTCCTCTTGAATTATTCCTCGTAAACTGATATGCTGATTCTCACCAACACATACATCACAAAGGACTTCTGTAGCGCAAGTTTTCGCTTGCAGGCTACGCGAAAATTATGGCAACTAAAACCAGACCGAATATCCTACTCATCACCAGCGACCAACAGCATTGGAACACCCTCGGATGTCTTAATCCTGAAATTCAGACCCCGCACTTGGACGCATTGGCAGCGCAAGGTACGCTTTTCAATAGAGCCTATTGCCCGAACCCCACCTGTACGCCGACGCGCGCCTCTATTATCACCGGGAAGTACCCGAGTCAGCACGGTGCTTGGTCCTTGGGGACAAAACTCTCTGAAGATGAACATACTGTCGGTGAAGATTTCACAGACGCAGGTTACCGCACGGCTCTCGTCGGAAAAGCACACTTTCAACCGCTCCATGGCACTGAAGAATTTCCGTCTCTCGAATCCTATCCGATTCTCCAAGATTTGGACTTTTGGCGGAGCTTCAACGAGCCATTTTATGGGTTTGAACACGTTGAACTTGCGCGTAACCACACCGATGAGGCACACGTCGGACAGCACTATGCCATCTGGATGGAAGAGAACGGTTTGACGAATTGGCGCGACTATTTCCTACCGCCGACTGGAAATACGCGTGGTCAGTACCGAAAGTGGCCAATCCCAGAGGCATACCATTACGATACTTGGATCGCCGAACGTACGAATGCCCTCATGGAAAGGTATCAACAGAACGATGAAAACTTTTTCCTCTGGGCAAGTTTCTTTGATCCACACCCGAAATATCTTGTTCCTGAACCGTGGGATACGATGTACGACCCGTCAGCATTAACAGTGCCGTCTGTAACAGAAGGGGAACACGATAACAACCCACCCCATTTCCAATTGACACAACAACGAAAGCCGGATTTCTCGGCTTGGCGCGAAAGTGGGAAAGGGGTCCATGGATTCAATTCGCATTTACGCGATCGAGATGAACTCGCTAAAGATATTGCTGTCTATTATGGAATGGTGAGTCTGATGGACAAGTACATCGGAAAAATCTTGGCGAAACTCGATGGACTCGGATTGGCAGATAATACACTGGTTGTGTTTACTTCTGATCATGGACACTTCTATGGACAGCACGGACTCGTCGCGAAAGGGGCATTTCACTATGAAGATGTTATCCGCGTTCCGTTTATTGCGCGGTATCCGGGTGTTGTGCCTGCTGGGAGACAGTCGGAAGCGTTGCAGACGTTAGTAGACTTGGCTCCGTCGTTCCTGAGTGCGACTAGTATTGACATTCCGCGTCCGATGACGGGTGTAGATCAGACTCCGGTCTGGTACGGACAGTCAGAAGCGGCACGCGACCATATTATTGTCGAAAATCGCCATGAACCGACAACTGTACACGTCAAAACTTACGTCAATGATCGTTACAAGTTGACCGTCTATTACAACCGAGACTACGGTGAGTTGTTTGATCTGAAAGCGGATCCTGGAGAAGTCAATAACCTGTGGAATTCTGCTGAGCATGCCGAGTTGAAAGCGGATTTGGTGATGAAGCTGCTGTTCGCGGAGATGGGGAAAGAACCGTTATGGATGCCACGGACTTCGGGGGCATAAGATGAAAGATGAAGGGAAAAGGTAATGACATCTAAAAGGTTTAGAAGTTTTCTATACTTCTTTCACATTATTGTATGCGCTATTGTCTTCAACCAACAGAGTTTTGCTGGCACATGGACAGACGCTTTTGAAGACGACAACACACAAGGATGGGAGATCATTAATACGCGTGGCGAAGATGCGAAATGGTGGATTAATAGGGGTGAAGCAGTATGTGAAACGTTTAAACCCAATACCCCGAGTATATTGGCAACAGGTGAAGTCGCTTGGAGAAACTATTCGTTTTCATGCAAAGCCAAATTAGTTAAAGCGAAAGGCGAACCGGCTACCGTTGGAATTATACTCCATCATGAGTGGGAGAAATTTTCCTTCTACGTTCTCCGAATTTTGTATCCTCAGAAACTCGTCCATATCACAAAAATGAGCGAAGCAGGTACAAGTACATTGGGTGAGTTCGATTTCGCAGCAAAACTGGATACGTGGTATGAACTAGCTGCCTCTATTGATAGCCGAGGGAAAATTAAATTTCAAATTGATAATGTGATGTTCACTGCTGTTGATAGAGATCCGATAAAAAACGGGAAAGCCGGACTTATGGTTGTCCGCGCACAAGCTCGGTTTGACGATGTTGAAATCACAGGAACGAATATACCGAACGGTGGTCCGGGCATTCTCCCCGTAGAACTGAATGGCAAACTCGCCATCCCATGGGGAGAGCTCAAATATCAATAATGAGAATGCGTTTGGAAAGCACGTTTACGGGAAAAATAATAAATCAATACCGCCGTTTCCAGTGCCAACTGTCGCTTCCTGAAATGAGGGGACGGACGTCCTCCGGTAAGGTCTCAATAAATTCGGGACTAACTTCGTTACCGGGCCATTCGCGTACCATCGGGGGTGTGTAGCCGGAGATAAGGATAACACGCTCTTTGTCGCTACGGATAGCAGTCGTGCTGTGAATCAATGCTTCGGCGAAAAGCAGCACGGAACCGGCTGACGCTTCGACTTGGTAGATGAGTTTGTCGTCAGAGAGTGCGGCTTCAATCATCTCTCTTTGATCCCATGTTAGGCGGTGGCTTCCGGGGATAACACACGTTCCGCCGTCGTCTGGACCGACATCGGTGAGGTAGGCGAGTGTCTTGACAAAGATACAGTGAAACTTGTTCTGCTCTACGTAGGTCCCCCACCCGTGTTGTGTGCCACGGTGAAAGCCGGTCGGATTATAGCGACGTTTGTGGAGTTCATCAAGTGGTGTCTCTGGATTACGGCTATTGATGATGGCTTCGGTCTCTTCCAGACGGACGGCACCGCCTACGACCTCTTCGACCAGTGGCACGAGTTTTGGATGTGCGGCGTATTCCAACAACGCTGGGTCATACGCAACAAGGTTGCCGAAAAGGACATGGTGTTCGCGCTGCCCGCGGGCATAGACCCGCTTGGCATCAAGGTCGTCGTCGGCTTTCATTCTGTAGAGTGCCCCTTTCATGCGCTCGATTTCGTCGCTACTCAGGACGTCCTCTAATAGGACAAAGCCGTAGATGTCGAAGTGGAGCCGCTGTGCTGGTGTCAGGCAAACTGTTTCGCTGTTATTCATTTTTTATCTCCAAGACCGAGAGATATTCCTACGTAGCACAACCTAACAGGTTTGCGGCGTACTCGCCCAGATGCAACGTGCATCATGCTACAAATACCCAATTCACGTTTTCTTACAACCCGTGCTTAACCTGTCCCCAAAATGTGGTGAGTTTTTGGCTGGGATCAACGGCGAGATCGAGTGCATCTGCGCCTTCATAGACGAGTAGATCGTCGAAGTAAGCTGGCGAGGCCATGCCCCAGACATAGAAAGCGAACCACTTGGCGGTGGGACCGAGTGCGGGGTTCCGAAACGGAAGGCCGTCCTCTGCTTTGGCACCCAAGGTATCGTCTCTATCATCTCCTGAAGCGAACGAAAATTCACTTTTTTCAAAATCGGCAATGATACGAACATATTTCCATGTATCGGTTTCAAATTCTCCAATGGGCTGCCATGCAGCACCGTCGTAGAGGCGAACCATATCTGCGTCCCAATTGATGTAGGTGCAGCCATTGTTCTCACCGATATTGTCAGCAGAAGCGAGCTTGATATTCAAGGAGCGTCCACCCCCTTCAACATAAATCCAGAATTCAGCAGAAATGAGAGGATTGTCGGTTTCTATAGGCACACCGAGTCCATCGCCGTCTGCACCTGCTAAGATAGCGAGTGCCTGTTTATCGGTTTTGACGGTGTCCTTAGTAACCTCAAAGTCTCCGCCAATTGCCTCCCAGTCGTCGGGTGTATCGCCGACAGTGAATTCCTCAAAACCGGTCCGTACAAAGACCTCTTGTGCGACTGTAATTGGCACAATAACGAAACTCAAGACAACAGCAACAGCCAGTAAAAAATACCAACCAGAGATACTTTTTTGAATCATCTTTTACTCCTTCGTTTCATTGTTTTTTCTATTTGTGTGCGGCAGAACGGAGTCTGCCTACTACTTTTCAG
>VXZL01000084.1 GCA_009845505.1 Candidatus Poribacteria bacterium
ATATAATACACAGACGCTAACCATTCTTTTCTTTTATAGTTAAGGTCCATGTTTATATGAACTGTTGTTTCATCATTGTCAGAAGATGTAACCTCTGCACCTGTGCGTGTCATAGTAAGATTGAAGTTATCCAGAAACTTCTCGGCATTAGAAATTATAACGTTTGCTCTTTGTTTGCTGAATGTATCAGTTACCCATTTTTTCCCTTTACCTGTGGCACCTTCACGTCTGGTTTTGTTGATATTCATAAGTGTATAGGGGACAGTCACCCGCCCCCGCCTCTATTACTGTAGTTGTCTAATCCTATCCATAGATTCATCTGTTTAGCGACTGATACGCACACTCCCCGCTTGTATCGCTGTTTCTGCCTCTTCTGCCGTTGCCCAGTTGAAGTCTCCGGGGAAGGTATGCGCCAAGGCAGAATAACCACCCGCAAAATCGACTGCTTCTTGGGGCGATTTGCCGTTTAATAGGCTATAAATTAATCCCGACGAGAAACTATCGCCACCACCCACGCGGTCTACGAGTTCTAAGTCCTCATAGATACGGGACAGGTAAAATTCTTCACCGTCAAACAAGAGCGTCCGCCAGTCGTTGAGCCACCCTGTTTTTGCGTCGCGTAAGGTCGTCCCAATCATCTGAATGCTTGGAAAAGCGTCTTTGACCCGTTGCGCCATCTCTTTGTAACTATCGGGTTCGAGTTTGCTGTAGGATTCGGTTGTGCCTTCCGCCGCGAAGCCGAGCGATTTCTCGAAATCTTCCTCGTTACCGATAAGAACAGAGACGTGCTCCATCATGGGTCGGTTCGCTGCTTGTGCTTCCTCTGCGCTCCAGAGTTTAGATCGAAAGTTCAGATCGTAACTCGTTTTGACTCCCGCTGTGCGCGCCGCCTTGAGTGCCTCTGCTGAGACAGCCGCCGCTGATTCCGATAAAGCCGGTGTGATACCGCTGAGATGAAACCAACGCGCACCGCTAAATATAGATGCCCAATCAATCTCGTCGACCTGCACGTTGGAAATCGCAGAATAGCCGCGGTCGTAGGTAACGCTGCTCGCACGCGGACCGGCACCCAATTCGAGATGATAGAATCCGTTCCGTTCCAAGCCGATCCCGTCGAAGTCCGCCCAGACGATGTTCGACATGTCCACACCGAGTTCGCGTCCTTTGTTGCGGATATAACGACCCGACCAATTGTCCACGAGTCGTGATACCCACGCCGTCCGCAATCCGAGTTGTGCAGCGTTGACGGCAACGTTCATCTCTGCACCGCCTGCAGTGATTGCCAGCGATGACACCTGCTCAAGCCGCATAAACTCCGGTGCCGTGAGTCGGATCATCGCTTCACCAAATGTAACTAAATCGTACATAGTTCATTCTCCTGTGTCTATATCTGTTTTGTTCTGGTATTCGTTATAAAGATTTTCAATACACGGTCCACAAAAGCAGTAGACCCTGCCGTAGCCGCCGACCTCTTTTTCAAGCAATTCGGTCATCGGGAACTCGTCTTGGCACATCGCACAGACTTCTATTTGTGCTACGGGTTCAGCCGCGTCCCCGTCTGCTTTCTGTCGAGAGGACATAAAGTGCAGGATTAACCAAACGACAATAGGCGTTAGAATTACAAAAATAATAAAAAGCATTCTGTGTTCCCTTCACAACGGCGTACAGCAATTCGTATTTCCGTTACTATAGCGGATAACCGAGAGCATGTCAACGGAATTGTTTTGGTTAATTCCTGAGTCTTGTGCTACAATACCGAAAACTAAAAACCAATAACCAACAACTAAAAACAGATGACTAAAATAGCACACGTCCATGTTTATCCGACGGCTGTCGGGATGAAAGATGTCTTCAATATCGGTACCGGCTTCGTCGGAGATACCAGTGCCGCAGGCGATCACGTCTTTGTCAAAATTACAACAGACGACGGTTACGTCGGTTGGGGTGAGCAACGCGCACTCCCGTCTTGGAGCTACGAAACCACTGAATCTATCACAACCACCATTCGCAATTACATCGCACCCCTACTCCTCGGACGGGATCCGTTAAATCATAACGAAATCCACCACGCCATCTATGACGCATTGAAACCCGCTGTCAGCAATGGACACCCTTTCGCTAAAGCCGCAGTAGACATCGCTTTGCACGATCTGCGTGGACGGATCCTCGGTGTGCCGGTGCATACCCTTTTCGGTGGGAAACGACACGAGGCACTCCCGCTCTGCTACGCCTTAAGCATTGATACGCCAGAGGTTATGGGTTTGAAGGCGAAAGCCTTGTCCCCGTGCTCTTGCTTCAAAGTGAAAGTCGGTGGCAACCCCGCGGAAGATGAAGAACGGCTACGCGCAGTCCATGAAGCGACGCCTCATGCGAAGCTCTGGATAGATGCGAATCAGTCCTACACACCCTCCAATGCCTTGGAACTGCTGAAGCGGGTTGCCGATATCCGCGAAATTTACTGCATGGAGCAACCCGTGGCAAGCCAAGACTGGTTCGGTATGAAGCGCGTCCGAGAAGACGCACCTGTTCCGATTGCGATTGATGAAGGTTGTTTTACGTCCTTCGATCTCGCTAAAATCGTACGCCTGGAATGTGCGGATGCTGTCGTTCTGAAGGTCTGTAAATCTGGCGGTTTAGGGGAATGCCTCAAAAGCGTTCATGTCGCTGAAGCCAACGCCTTAGAACTCCTCGGCAGCGGTTTGACTGAAGCAGGGATTGGGTTCATCGCCAGTGTCCACCTCTTTTCAACGTTGGACTTAGTGCTACCAGCAGAACTCAATGCCCCCGCTTTTTTGGAAACTATGGCAGTAAGTGGTGTCGAAATTCAGGATCACGTCGTAACAGTACCAGACGGTCCCGGTCTCGGTGTCACGCCCGATGAAGACTACATCAAGGCGAATCTTCTGCAGATTGCGAGCCCTTAATTAGCATAAAAACCTCTATCAGGATAGCAATACCAATCGCCACGCCACAGAGTAAGTATGGACTCCGAACGCCGAGTTGCGAATCCGCTGAAATACCACCTAAGAACGGACCTAACAATATCCCTACACCGAGTATGGCTTCGTGCCACCCGCTTTTGTTCCCCTTGTCCACATGTCGATCCAACCCGTAATAGAGGCTGCTGAAATAAGTAAAAGCAGCGGATACACCGATAATCCCAAACGCAAATGCCCAAAGGAGTGTGTTTTGAGTGCCCCATATTCCGAGAAAACTAAGTATTGCCAGTAACTGAACGATGAGTATTGGCGCGAAACGGTAGTGCCAACGGGTTGAGTAACCCGTCCCAAGAATAACGAACGCCAGTGTTTGCAGTCCGCCAAGCGTTAGCATGAGATTGCCAAATGTTGTGGGTAGCATCCCCATCTCTTTCGTAAGTTTCGGTGCGAGCCGTCTCAGGACCCCCAGCACAAACCAAGAGGCAAGATTCGCACATCGCGCAATATTGAGATGTGTTGTCCGAACGGGTAGGGGTGGATAAAGTACTTCAGTAGGCTCCGATTGCTCGGCTCTGGCAACATCGAGTTTCAGGAAGTTATTCCCAAAAATTGTCACCAAAGTGAACAGCGTCGAGATGCCGGCAAGATAGAAGGGTCTAAACGGATTCGCGTCGCCATACAGATAACTGGAGAACACTGGACCTAAAGTAATACCGATACTCCAGAACAAGTTGAAAAGCATGACCCGATGGACGAGTTCAGCTTCGCCCTCGCGTTCAGCAAGCCACGCCTCATAAGCGGGCCAGAAGAGTGCCATACTCACCCCGATGCCGGGAAAAATAAGTAAGAGGTGCGTACCGTTCCGACAGTAGGGAAGCCCGATACTCGCAGCACCCATCACCAGGAACGCAGTATAAAGTACATATCTCCGATCTATCCGATCCGACAGGCGACCGAACGGAATCGCCAGCACCACGAAGAAACCGGTCATAACTGCATTGAGGATACCCAGAAACGTGGAAGATAATCCTAAATAACTCGTATAAAAGGAGGTGTTCGTTAAGACACTGCTATAAGCGAAGTCGATTAACAGAACAGGAAAATAGACGGTAAGCAGTTGGCTCAACTTTAAGTTTCGGCGCATATTTTATCGTTTCGCACCTGAGGTCTATGGTAGGACGACCTCTGCATCGACTATATGATAGCCTGTCGCGCCAACCGGTTCGATATCAAGCCCGATTTCGTCTTGGACGACCCCGTTGTTAGCGGTCGCTCTTGCATAGATTTCAACAGGGGCTGCGTTTTCTGGTACGTGCCATTCCCATTTCCAGAGTACCCATGCGAGCGGTGTATCCTTTGCCCAAATTTCCGCCGCTTCCCACGTCTGACCGTAGTCGATGCTGACTTCGACCTTCTTGATACCGTCGTGGTTCCCTGCATCGAACGCTGCGCCGCTGACTGTATACGTTTTTCCGCCTATAATCGCCTCGCCTTCACTCGGTGTGCCAATCATTGTGGCAAGTTTCACCTGTGCGATGGGATCCCAACCCCGTTTCTCCCAATAACTTTCATGTTCGGCAGCCAATTGGATGTTGACGATCCATTTCGGGTTTTTCGTGCCGTAGTTCCCCGGATTTAGCAGGCGAACCGGAAAGCCGTGTTCTGTCGGCAGCGGGACACCGTTCATCTCATAAGCGAGGAGCGTTTCTGTTTCCATTGCCTCTTCAAGTGGGATTGCTGTATGATAGCCGTCTGCGCAGCGGAAAACGACCACTTTGACTTCAGGTTTCGGAGCGACTTTCTCAAGCAGATCGCGTAGGCGCACCCCTTTCCACACCGCATTGCTCATCTGTTCCGTGCCAATTGGGTCCCCAATACATTTCAACGTCCGCATCGCCGTAACAGATTCCATCGCTGTGATGTCTTGAAGTCCCAAGGGGCGCATCGGTTTTTCGATCAGTCCGGTGATAGCCATTCGCCACGTCGCACCGTCAAGTACAGCCGGATCACCAATCTGTAGGATATAGAAGTCGGCGTTTGGTGTTATCAGTGTGCTCGGTCTCAAGGACGACATCGTGTCTGTTTGTCCTTCGAGTTGAAGCGGTAGCACCATTCCTGCGGCACTAATCGCGCTCAGTTTTATGAATGTTCGTCTTCGCATTTTTTTTAATTTTCCTTGCCTCTTTTTCTATTTCGCATTCGCATCGTAATTTTTACAACGCCTCGCACCATAATCGCTGTGCCGCCAATCAGAAATAACGGCATCCCCCATCGCCATTGAAAGAAAAAATAGGCGACAAAACTGACGCACATTAAAACGATGAGCGTATTCAGGAGTTTTCTGTGTTCATACCATTTTTGCATCTGTTTTTAGAGTTATCAGTTGTCAGAAAGAGCTCATGCTTTTTGAGCGACCATCTTAGAGAGAATGCCCAGAATTTTCTCGCACTGCACAATCTGATAGGCTGCCATATCAATTTGGAGTTTTTGTCCCTCCAATTTGAGGAAGTACCACTCAGTCCCTGTAGTAGAAGCCCCATAAATGCGTGGAATATCATTTCCTTTTTCGGCGTTGAAGTGTTGTGCAGCGACCATCTCAGCAATACACTGACCTAACCCAAGTTTCGGCTCTGCGTTTTTTGCTTCAACCAGAACAATAACAGGGGCTTCTAAAGAAAGTTGTACCGGTGACAAACTCACCAAAAAGTCACAGACCCCAGTCAATCCTTTTTCGGCATCAACATTGAAATCGATTCCCGAAAAAAGGCTGATGCGTCGCTCATAGTGTTCGCGAAGTTCAACAAGGACATTTGCAACAATCATTTCCGAACGTGCTTTCTCTGTTCCTATCGCAACGGCTAACGACACATTTCTCGCTAATGCGGCGGTAAGATGACTACTCGGGGCCACAGGTTCCGTTTCTGAAAAGATGTTGTCAGTTTCAATTCTCTCTAATTGAAACGTTGCTACCACTGACTCTAAGGTAAAGTTGCTATAAGCCATGCGAAAGCCTCTGCTTTTTGTAGGTGTCAATATTCTGTATTTGGTTATTAGAAAGAAAGTTTACTTACTGACAACGCTTCAACGGATATGGGTGT
>VXZL01000648.1 GCA_009845505.1 Candidatus Poribacteria bacterium
GGGGTAGACCGGTTGGTCCAACAAATTCACAGGCAGCACGGCTGTGAAGTGATTGTTAACGGTATCCTTCCTTCACTAAAATACTATCTGCGATTATTGAGTAATCCAAAACTGTTTTTAGATTGCTATTCGAAAAATCTTCAGTTGGATTTTGACCGAAACACAGACATTAAGACAGCTCATTTAAACTATTGGAACGAATTGTTAAGTTCTTTGTTATGAAATGCCCATTAATTGGGGTATTGGCTAATCAGTTATCTGCATAATCGCAATCCCCTGCTCCCCAGCGACAGAATAAAGAAGCCACGTTTTTCCATCCTCACAATAGATAGCCGGATCCCGGAGTTCATGCACACGCTCGCGATCTAACCCGCCCGTTGACCGTTTAATCGGCAGATCGACTCCCTCGAAATCGTGTTTCGGCGCGATAACCTCTATCGGTTTAGATGGCTGCCAGTCATTCCAATCGTCTGTTAACTGCACCGTGCTTTTCTTGATACGCTCTGGCCTGTCTCCGTAAAGTGAATAATAGACAGTTAGTGTATCGCCTTCCAAGAGATTCGCCGTGTGTCGCGGGAAACCGGTATTGTTTGTTGGAGACTTGCGCGGAAAGAGCGGCGTGTCTCGCTCGATAAACGATGCTGTCCACTCCGGTGTTTCTGCCCGGCTTATCCAACCGTGATACGTCGCATACGGGTGTCCGTTCCACCAAAAGACACGAAAATAGGCTCTGTTGCGTCTATCCATTGTATCTGAGGCGGTATAATCCACACCGCCTGTAGAGACAGCCCAAGAGGTTACTTGCCCACCACGGGGATTTCCGTGGAAGTACATAAAGAAGCGTCGATTCTCTTCGTCTATGTGTACATCCGGCGAAGCGATATGGTCACATCCTCGAAAGACAGTATCGTCGCGATGCAAAGCACCCGGAGGGTGGACGGTGTAAGGACCTTCAATCGCATCGGCATACGCCAATCGGATGTAGGCACCGCGATGGTGGGCGAAGTAGAGATAATACTTCCCCAACGGATTCTCTACCCATTCCGGCACACGGACCAGCGAGGGACCATTGATGTTCGAGAAGCCGTGTTCCCTATCAAGCTCAGGCATTTCAGGATGAATCAATAACGTGCGTTCCATATTTCTCCTCAATCGTGCGTTTGAAACCGGTATACCTCTTTCGTCTGTTCGGACATGTTGCTCCATATCTCTTCTGGGACACGTGCTCTGAAGATTCCTGGCGCGTCCGGGGAGTGGTGAAACTTTCGGAAATAGACGAGTGCAAGCATGTGTCGGACGGTTTGTGAACGGTTCGGCATTGCCCGATGCCAGCACCGCATATCGCGGACAACGACTGAACCTGCGGGCATCTCTAACTGAAAAGACGGAAGTCGTGCAGCGCGTTCCTCATCGCAGACATTGTATGGAGAATTACGGACAGTAGGATCATCAATAATGAGATGTGAACCGGGCCACACCTCCGTTGCCCCGTTCTCTACTGTAAAATCGACGAGCGGAATATTAACCACAATCGTTGAAACAGGGAGCGCGAAGGGTAGTTCAGGAAAGAGCTGTCCTGAATCTCGATGAATCCACTGGATGTCGCTACCAGGACGCGTCGAGTTACAGCCATAAGGCAGATACGCAAAAATTTTCTCACCCATAGCAGCTTTCAGAATCGGCATTGCGAACGGGTTGTCAATAATACGTGGGTCCATGAACGGCATCTTTAGCATCGGGTGTTCACCCTCATGCCCGTTCTCTTCATTACTAAGCACTTCTTCCATAGCAATATCGAGTTTTGCTATCCAATCACGTGGAAGGACGCTTTCGATGACCACCAATCCTGCCTCGCGTAAGAGGCGCGCCCCGGCATCAACGCTTTCGGGTGTGAGTCTGTTTTCAGCGCGCTCTTGTGCAGAGATTTCCAGTATGGGAATGTTTACTGTTTTTCCTGTCGTTTTCATCTGCCTTGCCTCCTGTTTGTGAAAGTATAGCAGAAAATAGTGAAGTAAGTCAAGATTCATTACCCAAGCAATCGGAGCCATTCAATTGTCAGAATCAGGATTTTCAGGATTCAAGGATTTGTGGGATTTTGGAAAAATTGTTGTTTTCTCGTGCGAATTCGTATAGAATAACATAAACTTGCATATAGCAGGCTATTGGATAGAATTAACTTCAGAACGGTATTCATACACAAAGGAGTGAGCGATGACCCCTGAAGTCGCACTACAAAAACGAGAGCAGATGATTGAAGAGGGGTTCTGTGTTGTTGACGATGTTTTGACAGAAGAGTTCTTACAGGAACTTCGGGATGAGTCAGAACGGCTTATCGCAGGACACGTGGAACCGGAGGATGTCATCTATCAAGGACAGCACGTCAACGTCCGCGGTGAAGATAATCCACATATTCAAAAATTGTTGGAATGGCAGCCATCATGTGATGCCCTTGAACAGATCGGGTTTGGAGATTTTGTAACGTCCGGCGGGATTATTATTCTGACGAAGGAATCCGGAGGCCCCCCACTCTATTGGCATCAAGACTGGATGCGCTGGAACGATCCACTCAGCTGCGCGCCGTGGCCCCAGACGATTTTTCTTAATTACTATCTCACCGATACATCGCGGGAAAATGGCTGTTTGAAAGTAATCCCAGGTACACATCGTAAACGCATCGACTTACACGACATATTAGTGCCTGCACACGAACAAGGGGCACGGTTCATTGATGCGGATCATCCGGTGATGTTCAGCGATCATCCGGATCAGGTAGATGTCTGTGCGAAAGCGGGTTCGTTGGTAATGGCAGACGCGCGGATTTTACATTCTGCTCACCAAAACTATACCGATGTTAGACGGACTCTCATCCTTGCTTGGCACAGTCGCCCTAACACTGTCCCGGACTACTGGGATCGTGAGATACCAGAAACTATTGCCAATCGCGACGAGGATGCAAACTACCCGATGTCTCGCATTCCTACCGATTTCTTGCAAAGATAAACGGAGGTAAAAATGATTCCGATTGATCTGAGCGGGAAAGTTGCCGTGATTACAGGTGGCTCAGGTGCGTTAGGGCGTGTTATGGTCAGGACCTTGGCGACAGCTGGAGCGGATATTGCAATCTGCTACCATAGGGATGTCGAGACAGCGCGTCGCCTTCAAGACGAAATTATTGCCAGACGTGTAAAGGCAATCACTGTGCAGGCAGATGTCACCAATCAGGAATCGATAAACGCTATGCGTGATACTGTCTTCAAAGAATTAGGCACGGCGGACATCATCGTTAATAACGCCGTCATTCAGTACAGTTGGACTTCTGTTTTAGAGCAGCCCGCAGAAGACTACGAAAGTCAGTTCCAATCGTGCGTTCTGCATAATGTGTATATGGCACAAGCGTTTGTTCCTGCAATGATTGAAACCAAGTGGGGACGTGTTATCAGTATTAACACGGAATGCTCAATGCAGAATTTCGAGAGACAGAGCGCGTATACATCGGGCAAGCGGGGTATGGACGGTGTCCTGCGAGTCCTTGCTAAAGAGGCAGGCGCGCACGGTATCACTGTTAATCAAGTCGCGCCGGGATGGACAATCAGCGAAAAGAGTGAATCGAGAGCGGCCGACGAACACTATTGGAGCAAAGTGCCGATGCAACGGCGTGGGACTGCCCAAGAAATCGCTAATACCGTGCTTTTCCTCGCGTCAGATCTCGCAAGTTATATTACAGGTGCCTATATTCCGGTGTGCGGTGGGAATGTGATGCCTACAATTTAAGGAATTCATTCCATGGAAATAAAAGTTTGCGCTCTCGGAATCTTGTTCAGGAACGGAAAAATACTGTTAGGCAAAAGGGCTAAGCGCAGGACTTCCTATCCGAACGTCTGGGACATGATCGGTGGACACTGCGAAAGTGACGAAACACTGGAGCAGACCCTCATCAGAGAATTGCAGGAAGAAATCGGGGTTACACCTATTCGGTTTGAACACATTTCAACGCTATATGATTCCAATAACGATCACACCTACCATGTGTTTGTGGTAAAGGACTGGAAAGGCGAACCAGAGTGTTTACAACCAGAAGAGCACGCAAGGATTGGATGGTTTAGCATTAACGAAACCTTGAAATTGGAGCTTGCCTTGCCTGTCTATCGCGATTTATTCACAAGTCTTGAAGGTAACTGATTATATCCGAAATCAATACTGACACTTAAGAGGAAAATATGGAACGACACAAACTCCAATACCAAGTCCTAAACCAGCACAATCCCAACGGGGAAACGGGCCAGGATTGGGAGATAGACGTGCATGCCACGCCAGAAGAGTTGGAGACCTTCGCAGAGAGAGGGTATCTCGTTCGGGAAGGCCTCTTTCAAGGTGAGACACTCGAAAAATTGCGAGATGCTCTTGAACGTTTGGAAGAACGAGAGTGGGAAAAACGGGACAGTGCCATCGCTGGAAAGAAAGGTTGGGGGTTCATCCCGCGACACTTGATGGATAAAGATGAAGTGTTCTTAGAACTCCTTAAGTTTCAACCGACTTTATCAATTGCCCGTGCAATGATGGGACCCTTGGTGCGTTTGCGCGGTTTGAGTGCCCGTATCACTTATTCCGGTGAGGATCGAGAACAGCAAACCCCGTGGCATCAACATCTACGAGTGGTTTCCAACCCGTTGCCTCCGTGGTTCTCACGTCCACACTGTATGGATTCTCTTATCTATCTTGACGATCTCAACGAAGACACAGGCGCAGTAGCCGTCGTCCCAGGTTCACACAACTGGTTAGACAAGGCAACACCGCACACTCATGGACCGGTAGAAGGGGAAGTCGAACTACGGGTGAAAGCCGGTGGCGGTGTCCTAATCCATGGAAATCTCTGGCACCGAGGATTGCCAACGCTCAATGCCAAACGGAGAATGTTGATTTTGAGTTATACACCGACATGGCTCCGGAAATCGCCACACGGTGGTCCACAACCCAAAGACGGTTTAACCCACGCTTTTCTTGAAGATGCGGATCTGGAAGAACGGATGCTATTGGGTGTGGGTGGATATTCTTAAACCTAAATTATGGGAGGGATAACTGGATGAAATATTGTTTATCTTTAATCACTTTACTCTCCATTTTCGCGATCTATTTGCCTGTCTCTGCGCAACACCCAGATGCTGTTGGTATCTGGTTCTTTGATGAGGGAACAGGCGACGAAGCGGTTGATAGTTCAGGGCATGAGCATACTGCGAGTGTTGTTAATGGAAAACTGGAATGGGTTGATGGTAAGTTTGGAAAGGCGGTCGGCTTCAAGCCCGGGACTTACCTTGAAGTTGAACATACAGACACGTTAAATCTGAAAATGTTTACAGTCGCTGCATGGGTAAAATTCCTGAACGACACGGGCGGTGGCGAGCAGAATATCGCCTACAAACAGGTCGGAAATGATCGGCTTACCCGAAACTACACTTTGAAAATGTGGGGCGGCAAAATCTACGGTATCTTTGCGAGTGATGGAAATACGGATGCTGTTGAATTGGAGAGTACGACCAATGTCGTTGACGAAAAGTGGCATCACGTTGCAATAGTTTACGACAAAAAAGCGTTCAAGTTGTATGTTAATGGCAAAGAAGAAAACTCTGGCGATTTCGCGAAAGATCCTGAAACCAATGACGCGCCGCTCCGAATTGGCAACGGTATCGACGGTGTCATCGATGAACTTCAGATTTTGAGTGTTGCACTCTCGGCGGATGAAATCCAAAGCGATATGGATAACGGAATCCAACTCTCCGTTGAACCGGCAGATAAAGTTACAACGACATGGGGGAGATTAAAAACGCAATAACAATGGACATCATCATTAGAAAAGCAGTTCCAGAGGATGCGAAACCTGTCGCCTCTGTACTTAACTCAGTTATCCTTGAAGCGAGATATACTGCGCTAACGAATACCTTCACAGAAGAAGACGAGCGCAACTTTATCAACGGATTGTGTCCACGGAGCGCGATGTTTGTCGCTGAAGTAGACACTCA
>VXZL01000647.1 GCA_009845505.1 Candidatus Poribacteria bacterium
CGATGATGGAGAACAACGTGAAACCGTACGAATACCTTGAACACACGGCTGACATGGGGCTATTGGTTAGAGGCAAGAATCTATCCGAACTCTTGCGGAATGCAGCACGAGGGATCTTTGAAACAATGGCGGTCGTTGATACGATTGATGAAACGGAATCAATCGAGATTCAACTCACCGCCGAATCCGTGGAAGAATTGTTTGTGGCGTGGCTCGATGAGTTAATTTTTCGACATGAGACAGCGGAGATATTCTTCAAGCAAGCGAATATTCACCGGTGCAGCGAAACGGAGATGTCTGCAACGGTTTACGGTGAACCCGTAAATTTCGATAAACACGAGGTCTACACCGAAATCAAAAGTGTCACATATCATCAATTGGAAGTTCAGCAAAAACCCGATGGTAGTTGGTATGCGCAAGTGATTTTTGACCTCTGATACGTCGCGACTACGGATAGAACTGATACATCGTTGTATTCAAAAGAATATTTAGGAGACTCCACGTACTTCCCATCAGGTAATCGCCGAGGACTAACCCTAAAAAGAACGGGATCACACGTCGATAACTCTGGATACCACCGTGCCGAAGGATGAGCCATTTTAACGTCAGGGCAATCAATAAGGGAATCCAGAGGTCGGACATTTCTTGGTTGCCCGCCATGACATAACCCAATGGATGCAGGGGCAGCCAGAAGAATTTTATTCGCAGGTAGGTAAGGAGCATCATCACAGAAAAGCCGATGCCGATGAATAGGACACCGAGCCAGTCGGTACCGAGGGGATAAGTAATCCAGTTCGTCAAGCGTGTGAAGTACTGTCTGCCGTAGCCGAGTGCCCACGGTCCAAAATAGCCGGAATCCGCACCGAATTGGTAATAGAGATGCAGCTGCACCCAGAAAGCGACAAGCACACCGAAGATAGTAGCGATTAGGATTGTCAAGAGCATCCGACGTTGGTTAATATTCGCGAGTTCGGCGATTTTAAACGCCTCCAGTTGATGCGGCATTTGTTGTGGACGGTAATCCCGATTGAAAAAGCAGATGGAGAGAGCCGTTAAGTTCTGGGCACCGAGACGGTGTGTTCCGAGAATCGTGGTTAAAATGTACCGAGGGGCTTGCCAATGATAGGCGTGGACAAAGATCCCCGATTCTGCCCGGATGCGCGTCGTCACCAACGGCGTTATAAGAAATAGAATAGCGAAAGTGAACGCAAGCCACGGTGCCATACCTGCCTTGTAAAGCAAAAACGCAAACAACAAGATACCAAAAACAAACCCCCACACAGCAACCCGATACGGCATCGGTTCATCGCGCTGTTCCGCCGGTGGCTCACGTCCACGGGACGGCAGGACACTTCTCAAAACCGCTCCGAAATGCCGTTTGCCCGTCCAACCGAAGAAAAAACAGAGTCCTACAAAAGCACCGATGGTTTGCTCATTCAGATAGGGAAAACGTGGGATATTCCACCCAACCGCTTGTGCTAAAGCGACTTCGTTGCGATAAAGAAAATAGAAAAACGTCGTCGAAAAAAGGATGTCCAACGGCATCAGGAACATAAGTCCAATCGCAAATGGGTAGAAGGCGGTGATGATGGTGCCGTAGAAACTGAATGGCGGCTCGTGGAACCTGAAAAAACGGCGTGTCACCGGGATATGTGGGATTACGGGATAGAGATGGCTCAACCCGTTGAACAGGCTGATACCTGCAGCAATTGCGAAACCGATCCACATCCGCTTATTTCGGAAGAACCCTGACATTGGATTTGTCATCGCAAGCGGGAGTTGGATAATTGGGAAGGTGAGGCGTTCACGTTGTGCCCACTGCCGACGGAGAATCGTATTGAGGCACAGAAAGATGAACGCTATGACCACAAATAGCAACAACCACGCACCCACCACCGGTGCCCAAACTCGTAAGTGATGCGGACGATAGAGGCTCGATTCACCGAGGTAGTAACCCCGGAGGGCATCTCTATCTGAAACGGTGAGCCATTGTGGGAGGTGATGCCAGAAGAGCGTACGCCACTCGTTCTCTTCCGTCGCGAACCAGAAACTATGTCCGAGGACAGAGAGGATCGCTTGTAGAATATCGCAGCCAGCAAGTGTTGTGGCAAAACTGAGGGTCACATAGATCAGTAAGAGTTCCCCCTGTCCGAGGGCAAAATCACTTTTAAGGAGACGGATGACCCCGTTAATCAGCATCACTGCTGTGAGGATGAAGATGACATTGGAGAACGGAACGACCCATGTTGGAAAGGTATAACGCACTATTTCCATCTGGATGAGGAAATAGCAGTTGATGGGTGCGGTAATGGCAAAAATGCTTATAACGCGCCAGGTTAAGGCACGCTGTTGTGGGGGAGAACTCAAGTCAATATGCCTCTTTTTTTACCACCGCCCATGCACAGGTGTTTCTCGCGCTTTCTCAAAGAGATCTGCCCACTCAGCACTATCATCGTCAAAGGTTAACTCCAGACGCGCGCCTTCTACTTGCGCCTCACCGTTACCTGCATTGAAATAACTTAGACCGTCCCCAACTATATGGATGCAGCTGCCGTCGGGATAAACAGCAGTTTTAATGATACGCGGCACGGGGTGAATTGTGTAGCCGTCAGCATCTAATTCATCAGCAGGCACGCGGAAGCGTTCAACGGCGTCTTCGTTAACTTCAACACCCAATCCGGGAGCATCAGGAATCTTGTGGCACCCCTCGGAGACCTCTATCGGTTTCGTGAGGAGATGGTCGCTATAGAGATTAATACAGGTGATGGCGGGCCATGTCGCATGTGTGAGTACACTGCCGAGATGCCCTGCCCAGGTCGTTGTCAAACCATTGCCGACGATTTGGAGCCAAAACGGCATATCCGCTGCCGCGCTGAGTTGCCCCTCACGCATTACCTGAGACTTGCCACCACCAATAACAAATCCACTGCATACATCCTCACGCACACAGGTGGTATACGGAGGCGAACCGAAGTGCATCGCAATCTGGCAATCAACGGTTTGGCGAATCTGCTTGTTGCCTTCAACGTCGCTCTGAGGTATAGGTGTCTCAAACATAGCGACGTTTGGATGTCCAGCGAGTTTTTGCAAGACCGGAATAGCCGTCTCAGCGTCACGCAGCGAACTATTTGGGTCGAGGTCGAGTTTGAAATCTGCTGGAACGACTTCTGCGACCGTTTCTACCTGTGCAACAATATCCCACCACGGACGGGGTTTGTTTTTGAAACTGGTATAACCGTTTTTCACAGCATCGGCGGCTTCGGCTGCCCAGTTTTCAGGAGACGAATCGATACACCACCATGAAATCGGAACTGCCTCTCGACATTGGTTGCCAAGGAGTTGGTAGACCGGCACCTCCAAGATTTTGCCGACGACATCAAAGAGTGCTATCTGTAAACCAGCACCGAGTGAATCGTCATTCATGAGTGCAGCAGGACTTTGTCCAAGCACGCGTTCGACACTCGCATCGCTGACACGGGAATAGGTATAGTGAACGACGGTCTCACCCCAACCGACATGCCCTGTGTCAGTGGTAACCTTGCACAACTCAAGGATTGACCAGTTGTAAACGGTTGAGACGCTCTGTGTGGTAATTTGTTGTTGGCGCGGGGTGAAGGGGACATCTACAAGCACACGTTCAACGTTCGTGACTTTCATGGCAGGACTCCTTAGGTATCAACAAAAGGGAGCAGGAAATAGGGACCTCAAAAATCGTTGAGAAAAAGAAAAAGGACGAGGGGTTTGATTGAAATCATCCACCTCGCCCTATAAGAGACTAATAAGAGGATTTAACCTCACCCCAACTGGTAGTGAGTTTACCTTTGGCATCAACATCAAAGCCGTTGGCATTTGTAACCAGAACACTATCAACTCTACCCATCCCCCAGCTTTCGTGCCAGATACCGACGCCGCCAGCAGTCGTGTAGTCGGCACTTTTGTATTCAAGGATAGGTGCGCCAAGGTCTTCGGAGGGCCCGAAAAGATCATCAACCTCAGCGAGTTCCATGTACCATATCTTGACATTCTTGCCATCGACCTCGACGCGTCCGAAATAAGGGACAGCGTTGGTCTGGTCGAGCCCACCCCCCAAGCCGTGTGGCACAGATTCTAATTCCTTGCCGCCGTTTTCACACCCACACTGGTCGAGACACTGTCCAGACGGACAGCATCCATCTGCCAGATCCATGAGAAGGACGGATGATGTCTCATTATATCCAAAGACAGCAAGATAGCCGTTATCGTCCCCTTTACGGCGGAATTGAAGTCCCACACTATCATCATCACCAAACGAAAAAACCATTTGGACGATACCGTCTGTGAAGTTAGTAACGCCGGGGAGTGGCGTATTACCGGAGATGCCGCATCCCTCAGCGGTTTGCTTCATGGATCCTTTTCCGCCGAGTTTGCCGCCTTCAAAATCATCCGCAGCCCAGATAGTCCCGGCGTTCTCGGCTTTATATTTTTTGATGTCGTTCACGCCGGCATCAGGTATTGCGTCCTTAGAACCCGGCTCAAAATCGGCGTAAAACACAACTTGCCCAGTAGCGTGAAGCGAAACAAATAGACTCAAAGTGAGGATTAAAAGGAAAAAACGTGTTTTCATAAAATATCTCCTTTGTTTTTGTAAGGGGTTGTGTTGCCGTTTATTTATAAACCTTTTCCGAACAGATTAGTCTAAATAAACGGGCGCAAATATGAGAAATGCCCTTAGGGAATTGATACAATCACAATTCCAATAACTAAGTTGCCAGTTAAGCAGGTACAGGCATTTGAATATTTCGCGTGCTAAATCTATAGGCAACTCCTTTAGGTATGTGGTATGCTGTAAAGGAGTTCCTATAGATTCAATTCTTACCTTAACCCAAGTTACCATTTATTTTATAGACCCAGCACCCTTCTGGAATATGAAGCACTACATTTTCCTTGAAAATGCTGCGCGCAAATCTATAGAACCGATTAGGCAGCAACTTGAGTATAGTATTAGTCTATATTAGGGAAGGAGACTAATAGCTGCTTTTAACGTCGCCCCAGGTTGTGGAAAGTTTGGAATGTGGATCGACCGCAGTCATGCCGCCGGGTCCCCAAACAGAGACGCTACCGACTCTTCCGTTGCCCCAACTTTCGTGCCAGATCCCGACAGTCCCCGGTCCGGCATCATCTGCGCCGTCATATTCAGCGACTGGGTCGCCGAGTTCATCGGAACTTGCGAAGAGATCCGAGACATCATCAAGCTCCATATACCAAACTTGGATGAGGCTTCCACTGACTTCAACACGCGCAAAATAGGCGACGCTGTTGTCTTGTGTGAGATCGGCCCCTAAGCCATGGTCCACACCAACGAGTTCATTCCCGCCGTTTTCGCATGAGCACTGGTCGAGACACTGTCCAGACGGACAGCATCCATCCGCGAGACTTCCAATGATAATTTGGGGGGTTTCGTTATAACCGAATGCAACGAGATAGCCACTGTCTTCACCAACACGACGGAACTGGAATCCGACCCCGTCATCGTCTTGCCATGAAAAAACAGCTTGAATGATACCGTCGGAGAAACTATCAACACCCGGAAGCGGTGTATTTCCAGAAATACCACAGCCTTCAGCACTCTGATGCAAAGCATTACTACCATCAGGGAATTCAGCGGATTCCACCCAAATAGTACCAGCGTTTTCGGGTACCCAATTTGCGGGGTCATTGACGCTGGCATCAGGGACCGCTTCAGAAGAACCGGCTTCAAAGTCAGCATGGAAAATTAGCTGCGCCCCTGCGTGGCTAATGAGCACAACGGAAAAAAGCGCGATAAACATCGTGAGGTAGGTTCTTTTCATTTTTTTTGCTCCTTTACTGATTGATATTGCGCAAGTTAAGTAGTCTGCTTCAAAGAAATTCTCACCTACTAAGGGCAAACCTTTACAAACAGGACGACTTTCTGCAAAACCGATATTAGAAATTTAGCAAAAATGCAAATTTCTGTCAATAAAAAAGTAGCAAAAGTACATC
>VXZL01000255.1 GCA_009845505.1 Candidatus Poribacteria bacterium
CATACGCATACTGATTCTGAACTAAAACCTTTGGTCATTCCTGCTTCTGAGACAGCGGCGCGGATGGCACAAGCGGCAGGGAACTTCCTGGATACGCTCACACCACCCCTACGTCAGCAAGCAGCACTTCCGTTTGATGGAAACGAACGCTTCCGTTGGCACTACATCCCCATTGAGATGTGGGAACGCAAAGGTGTATCTCTCAAAGAGTTAAACGAGAAGCAACAGGAAGCAGCCTTCGCGCTTATGGAGAGCGGTTTGAGTGCAAAAGGCTATCAGAAGGCCCGCGCTATTATTAACTTAGAGACAACGCTCGGTGAGATTGAACGGGCTGCCGGTGAAGCCCGGCTCGTCCGTGATCCATCCTTATACTTCTTCACGGTCTTTGGTGATCCGACGGGGAACGGCGCGTGGGGATGGCGGGCTGAAGGACACCATGTCTCTCTCAACTTCACTGTTGTCAATCGTGAATTGGTTTCTCCTAACCCGTCTTTCTTCGGCTCAAATCCGGCTGAAGTGCCACAAGGGCAAAAAAAAGGACTCAGAGTCCTCTCTGCTGAGGAGGACATCGCACGTAAACTCCTTACAAGCCTAAATAATGCACAGAAGGCACAAACCATTATCAATGCAGACGCACCCTCCGATATTTTAACGCGCGATGTCCCTAAAGTTGAGTTTGAGGCTGTTGAGGGGTTAGCCGCGGAAGCTATGGAGACACAGCAGCGAGAACTGCTGATGGAACTTGTCCACGAATACATTGATCGGCTGCCTGATGAGATTGCTCAGATTGAGCGGCGCAAACTCCGTGAAGGGAACGTCAGCGATATCCATTTCGCATGGGCAGGGGATGAAGTACCGAAGACTCCGCACTATTATAGGCTACACGGGCCGTTCTTCTTTGTGGAATACGATAACACCCAGAACAATGCAAACCACATTCACTCTGTGTGGCGGCACATCGCAGACGATTTTGGTGTCGACCTGCTTCGGTTGCACTACCACAAATCTGACCATCACGATCATTAGGAAGCGGCTATCAGCAGTCAGGGCGGTTTCTCCGAAACCTTTCAGTAGTCAGCGAAAAGATCGTTGTGGCGGTTATGAACATTTGTCATTGCTACAACGTGTTACTGACCGCTGAAAGCCTGCGTAGCAGGCGACCTGACTGCTGACCGCTAATCACTAATCGCCTTCAAGTTCCCCCAGGTCGTCGTTAACTTATCAGCGGCTTCGACAGCGAGTTCCTCACTGGTGAGAACGACTAAACCCGTATGTTCCGAGTTCTTTCCGAAGACAATAGAGTGAGTATACCAACCACTCCAGCCTTTCTGTCCGTCCTGTCCAGCACCTTTGTCGCCATCGTTGACACAAATACCCAGACCAAACTCTAATCCATCGCTAAATTTTTTGCCTTTCACTTGCAACTCTTCCGCCGTGAATCTGAGTTCGTAGTAGGTTTTCTTTTCTGTTTCGTCGCGGATAACGGCGATATCATCGCCGGGGACAATGCCGCCACCCCCCGGATTTTCATTGAGTGCGTTTGGGAGAATGTCCTTCCCTTTATCGTCTAAGCCGATATTGTACAGGAACATCTGATGTCCAGCAGTCCGTTTGCCACTCATTTCAAAGGCGAGTTGTGCACCATCACCGTTCCACGCAGGAGCGGCAGCGTGCTCATGCTCATCATCGGTGACAATCAGCGCAAGATAGACAGCACTAGCATCCCAAGTAATCATGAAGCAGGTCTCGTGATCATCGGGACCCGTCCATTTTCCACCATTATGTGTTTCAAAAACGTTTCCAGAGTATTCAACCCCACAAAAAGGTTTCCCATCCGTACCTGTGACGGCTTCAAGCATACCGTCCCATTCGTTAAGGTCTCCGTCAATTGTGACATCAATCCCTACCAGTGCATTATAGACATCGTGTGTTTTGCTGCGCCACTGGGCATCTGCTGTGATGTTTGTAAGCAGCGCGAATGCGATTGTCAGTATCCAAATTTTGCCCATACGCGGCAAAATTTGTCTTTGCTTTACATTATTGTTCATTTTTCTTTCTCCTTGTTAGCGGTTACCAATAGTTCTGTCCGATACATCACCACCCAAACAAAAAATATACCGGTCGCTGCTTCCGATATACAACAATCCGTTGGCAACCGCAGGTGATGAATAAAGTTCTATATTTCGTGTGACAGTTCTCGTATCGAACTCCCACTGCATCTCTCCGCTACCAGCAGAGAGGGCGTAGATATATCCATTTTTTGTAGCCGCATAGACGACTTCCGGCGTTACAGCCGGTGAAGAGACAACCGGTCCACCGAGATCCGTTTTCCAGTTAAGTTCCCCGTCCATTGCCCCAAGGCAATAGACATATCCATCGCGCGAACCAAAGATAACATAGCCATCTTGAACAGCGATCGCCGTGAGAACTGCGTCTTCCGCTTCGTGTTCCCATACGGTGTCCCCTGTTTCGGCGTTAAGCGCGACGACCTTGCCCGCCGGTATCGGGGCACTCTCGGAGAAGTTTCCTCTTCCGAGTCCAAAAAAGACGATATCTTCGTATACACTCGGGCTTCCCCACACGGGATAAGGCATCTGTTTTGACCAAACTTCAGTGCCTGTCTCTGCATTGACCGCAAGAATCTGGTAACCATCATAGCCTGTCCCGAAATAGACTATTCCCTTATGCACAACGGGCGACATGTCAGCATGAACCCCACCGTAGTGCCAAATCTGTTGGCCTTCTAAGGCATCAATGCAATAAACACCATCACCACCGGCTGTAAAATAAAGTTTCCCTTGACTGATAAATGGTGTTGACTCCACGTGACTCGCTGTTGCAAAGGACCAGATAAGATCACCAGTGTTTGCGTCAAGACACCGGAGATGACAATCACTGTCTTGATGGTAGCCTTCCCCGATGTAGACTCTGCCGCCGGCAACGGCAGGGGGCGAGAAAATTGGGATACGCGAACTATGCCGCCAGACGACCTTCTGTGATTCCGTATCAATGCAGTACGTCGCACCGCCGAGAGAGAAAATCGAACCGTGTGAAGAACCTATATAAAGCCGATTTCCGACAACTGCTGGTGAGGAAGAGAAGTCAACCGCCATCGCCTCTTCGTCCCTGAACACCCATGCCAGTGTGCCGTGTGTTGGTCCCGGAAGTCCGTCTACGTGTCCTGTCCGATTTTTTTCACCTCGGAAAGTTGACCATGCTCTGCTAACGCTTGTGTTTCCTGTACTCGTGTTCTGGACATTTGCTTCAGGGGTGAGAGTTGTCCAATTTCGTGCCGTGTCAATCAATAAGTAAGTTCCCCAAACAAACCCAACCAGAATAACGACGCTGAAGATAGTCGCAGTAACCTTATGTGCAGCAGCAAAATCGCGGCACTTGTAGAAAAACATTTTAACTGTATCTCTGGCAAACACGAGTCCTGTCAGCAGTGCCACCCCAACGAAAGCAAGAATTTGCGGGACGATACTCAGCAACGCCGTCAGGGGTCCGAGAAGCTGCGGAATAACAGCGTAGGCAGGGCTTGCTGAGGCAAGAAAAACAAAAGAAAAGATTGCTGTTAGCAGCAACTTTGTATTCGCTTTCGATGGGCTATCGGCTTTCGGGGCGTTCCGCTGCGCTCCACTCTCAGCGGTTAGGAACTGACGGCTAACTACTGATTGCTGACGGCTGACGGCTGACAGCCCTTTTAATGCTGCTTTTCTCATTTGCATCTCCTTCCCTGTTACTTGGATTCTTCCATAAATCCGACAGCGAAATGCACTAAGTTCTCAAGCATCCGACGATTTTTAGCGATTTGCGCGCTCCTTTGGTTGTGAAGATTCGTGATGAGATACATCCCTTTTCCATATCTGAGTTTGGCGACGACAATCTCTTTTCCATTGTTAGTCGTTGCCAGTATCTGATATTTATCGTTCCATCCCCGCCATGAGTCATCGAGCGCGAGCTGCCCAGATCGGATGCGGTTGGGTGCCTTGAAAAGTTCACCTGCTTGGGAAGTCACTTTGAAATCGTTTCGGGTTGGGCTCTCCACACCCTTGAGCGGTTCAGGTAACCACCCGCTGCCACACGGACGATCGTCGTCGCTATCCTGTCCCGAAGCGATGACAATACCGCCGTTCTTCACGAATTCTCTAATCTGTCGTTCTTGTTTGTCGTTAAGCCGGTATCTGCCTTCAGAGAGCGCGCGAAAACCGAGCCACAGAATATCTGCTTCATCGAGGGTCGGCAGGTTACGGTCAGTCGTCGCATGATAAACGAAACCGAAATCTGCTACGGCATCAAGTTCACCAATAGCACGCGGTTCCGACTCATACCGTTCTGTTTTCAGCAACAGAAGCTGAAGCGCATCTCCACTGAGCATTCTACGTAACTCATCTTGAAAATTCGGTGTTGAATCTCGCCTTGACACCTTGTCTCTATTGAGATATTTCTCAAAGTGTGTGAACAGCCACCAACCCCAGTCTTTATCTCTCGGTCTTGTGACTTGGGTTTGAAACCATTTTCCTCGCGTGTGTGCGATGCTGTCAATGCGCCTACCAGCTTTCAGATAGAAGACTATAATCGGTTCGCCTTCCCTCAGGAAACGGATAATTTCTTTTCTGTAGTCAGTTTCTCCTTTATAGACATCAAAACGCATCTTAATCTCTTGAAATTCACTTTTGCCCTTGAGATTTTCTTCGACCTTGATTTTTGCTGTCTTTCGTTCGGTGTTAACCTCACTGACGGTTCCGAAGACAACGTTTGTGCTTTCCGCAACGATTTGTCTGACGGTATACCGTTTTGCAATGTAGCCTTCCACAGATGCTTGTGTTAGTACGATAAGGCTTGTAACCAGCAGAAAGAAAAGGTAATAGGATTTGCGGACAGTGTATAGCTTGAAGGTTAACGTTGGTATCTGCATTGAAATTCTCCTGTATAATTCTGATGTTTTATGACAAGATGGCTTACAACTCCGCAAGTCAACGTTCCAAACGCATTAGTTGTGATCATTATTGCGCTTTCCCTCTGGCTGCAATCTCCCACACAGATTCGACAATACCATTACGAATGCCGTAATATCTGTCATGGAGGTTCACTGTAGTGCAACAGTGCGTTGGCAAAATTTCGAGTTTATCTCCCGGACTGAGAGAGACGTTTTCATCGGATACCTGTATCTTTCCGTGCTCTTCAGAGAGTCCAGTCATCTCTACACCCGTTACGCCAATAGGTTGCGGAATACCAAACTCTTTAGCAAGCACTTTCAAACCCGTATCGACGATAATCCGATCCGTGGAGGGGCGGCTCACAACAGTTGCCAGAACTGACAAAGCACGTTCAAAATGTTCGCCAATCCCTTCTACGTTTCCATAAGTAGAGTCCATCAAAACGTAAGAACCGGCTTGTACCTCTGTCATTTCAGGGATGCTACCCGTAATGTTGAAGGTGCCAGTCCCACCGCCACTCATGATGGATACTGCTACGCCGTGTTGTTCAAGGAAGGACTTTGTATCCACCAGAATTTGCATAGCCTCACGTGCAGCAGCGTTCCGTGCCGCTTTGTCGGGTTTCGCGACAGTATGTCCCTCGTATCCCATCAAGCCTTCAAATTCAACGTTTGGACTTTTGCGTATCAGTTCAGCCAGTGCCAATGCGGGTTCACCCGGTTCAACGCCGCAGCGATCCATGCCGATATTAACTTCCACTAACATCCTGACGTTAGCGTCTTTCGCCGCTGCTGCTTCAGAGATGGCTTGCACGTTCTCGGAATTATCAACTGCAACCATAATCTCCGAGTGCTTTGCGAGATTAATAAGGCGCGCAATCTTTTGGGCACCAACAATTTGATTGGCGATGAGTACGTCTCGAATTCCTGCGTGAATCACCGCCTCTGCTTCACCTAACTTTGCGCACGTAACGCCAATCGCGCCCGCCGCAATCTGTTTGTGGGCGATAATCGGTGTTTTATGCGTTTTCAAGTGGGGTCTCAAC
>VXZL01000591.1 GCA_009845505.1 Candidatus Poribacteria bacterium
TTTTATTGATTGGTTGCTTGAAAAAGTTTGCTTGGTAGAAATAACAACTGAAGATGATGACAGTGCTTATACGATCTTTGAAACGATGAATGATCGGGGACTATCACTTACCCCTACTGCGATGTTGCGAGGATATCTGCTATCAAACATTGAGGACTCCGAGTGTAGAAATCACGCTATCATAACTTGGCGAAAGCAGGTGGAATCCCTACAGACTATAGGTAAAGAGGAAGATTCAGAGGCAATTAAAGCCTGGCTCCGCAGTCAGCACCTTGGCAGTGTTAGTGATTTTGAGCAGATCGGATCTGAATTTCATCGCTGGGTTCGTAACTATGGCAGTAAACTAGGTCTTATATCGAGCACTGCCTTCACAGATTTTATTGAACGAGACTTCAAGTTTTATAGTGGTTGGTACTACCGCTTGCGAGAAGCGTCTAAGTCGATTGTTCCTAGATTTGAGCCTGTTTACTATAATGCCCAGAACAGTTTCACACTCCAGTACCCAGTTTTATTGTCCCTATTACATATCAACGATACAGATGAAGAAATTCATAACAAAATATGGATTGGGGCAACCTTCCTTGATATTTTGATTCATCGTCGCATTTGGAATTTCAAGAGCACTGCTCAGAGAGAGATGGTTGACCTGATGTGCTCAATTATACCAAAGATTCGGGGCAGTAGATGTGATGGATTGGCGGATGTATTATATACAATACTTCAAGCAGAAACCGAACCTTTTGTCAATAACAGTGGATTTAGTTGGCACGGTAGCAATAAACGTAAGACTCATCTAATTCTTGCCCGTATGATTGACTATGTAGAGGTTCAATCGGGGCAACCTTCGCTCTATCCAGAGTATATAAAAACCGGAAGCAATGGTTATGAAATAGAGCATATCTGGGCAAATCATCCGGAAAGTTACTTAGATGAATTTTCACATGAATTTGAGTTTGGAGAATATCGTAACCGTATTGGTGGTTTGCTCCTTCTGCCTAAGAAGAACAACGCTAGTTATGGTGATCTGCCATACGATGAAAAGTGTGAGCACTACATCAAGGAGAACTTACTTGCCCAGAGTCTTCATGAAAAAGCTTACCAAAACAACCCTGGTTTTAAGAAGTTCATTGAAAATAGCAGTATTTCCTTCTGTCCACATAGTAAATTCAAGAAGGCAGATCTGGATAAGCGCCAAAAACTCTATCTGCGAATTGCTGAAAGAATATGGAACCCAGAAAGGTTGAGGCTGCCCCATGGTCAGGAGCCTGATTGTGTTCCTGAGGAAGAAGGCGTGAATTCTAACCAACACAATAATGCTGTGTGGACATCAGAACAAATTAGGGATTTAGTCCCCTAAGAGCGTAGGGAATACTATGAAACCCGCTATAAAAATAAAGTCGTAAGATTTTATATAAGGGTTGCAGAATTTCAGAATTTCATTCAAGAAAAGCAATGGGGTTCGGTTCTGACTCTCAAATTTCGGAGAGACTTCTGCGCCTTTTACGTTGGGAATAAACCTATATTTGGTGTTAACCTTTATGGTGCACCGCGATTTTGTATTTGGATAACAAAGGAAGAGGCAGAAGGATTTAGAAACCGATATGAGTTTGCAGCTTATTATCCAAACGCGACGTATGCTATTTATCCAGAAGATGCAACATTAGATAGCCTTTTCCCGATCCTTGAATTTGCCTATAAAAAACAATGGCGGAATTAATGATGTTCTCACTATAGTCTGCCTGTTTTAATAATTCTTCAAAATGCGACACATCAAACCCATCGTTTGGCTCATCTTTATCTTTTCCGGTGCCAGCGGACTTATCTATCAAGTCATCTGGATGCGGCAACTCACGCTCATTTTCGGAAGTACCGTCTTCGCAACCAGCACCGTCCTAACAGCCTTCATGGCAGGACTCGCACTTGGCAGCTTCTACTTCGGTCGGAAGATTGATGAAAGTGATCAGTCTCCGCTGCGGATTTATGCCCTACTGGAAGCCGGTATCGGTGCCTTCTGCCTCGTGTGGCCACTGATTTTATCGGTGCTCGGTGCCTTGTATGTGCTAATCCATCGCAACGTCACATCCGAATTCTATACGCTTTCGTTGATCCGGTTCGTATTGACCTGCGGAGTGATATTGATTCCTTCAACACTGATGGGCGGCACACTCCCCGTGCTAACCCGATTCTTTGTAAAAAGATTGGAACAACTCGGCACGAACATCGGGGTGCTGTATGCGCTCAACACATTCGGTGCTGTCATCGGAACCGTAGCAGCAGGCTTTTTCCTACTCGAAGCGTTCGGGATCCGATGGACACTCGGTATCGGTATCGCCATTAATTTCGCCGTAGCAGCGATTGCGTTGGTGTTGACGCAGCGAGTGTCAGGAACAGAAGATATCAGCAGTCAGCAGTCAGCAATCAGCAATCAGCCAGAAGGCCTTGTGTCAGAAAGTAGGACGCAACTGCCACACGCTGAAAGTGAGCGTAGCGAACGCCCTAACAGCCATTTGGTATTATGGGCAATAGGTATCTCAGGGTTCTGTGCTTTGGCTTACGAAGTGCTCTGGACGCGTATTATGGTCTTCTTCCTCGGCAGTACGACCTATGCGTTTGCGACAATGCTGGCAGCATTTCTCTTCGGCATTGCACTTGGAAGTATCGTGCTTGCACGTTGGGTAGACCGGATGAAACAGCCTATCGCTGTTTTCGGGGTCGTTCAGCTCGGCATCGGACTTTTCGCACTTATCCTCATGCCGGCGTTTGAGGAGTTGTACGGGATGACGCGTGCCTTCCAGTCTACCTTTGGTAGCAGCAGATTTTGGGCGTTCTTCTCCTGTTTCCTTGTGATGTGTCTTCCGACCTTCTTGATGGGTGCGAGTTTTCCGCTTGTGACGAAAATCTACACCGGCAGCGAACGTCAACTCGGTAGAAGCATCGGCAATGTCTACGCCGTTAATACAGTTGGAAGCATTTTCGGCGCATTTAGTGCTGGATTTATCCTGATTCCGCTTTTGGGTATCCGACCGAGTATCGTGCTAATGGTTGCGTTGAACACAGGTATCGGGTGTCTCCTTGTACTAAAAAGCGGGCAACGGACGAAAACCAGCGGCGCATTGCTACAGGGGGTAAGCATAGGCATGCCGATTCTCAACGCTGGGTTGGCTGTCATTCTGCTGCTTACGCTGAATCAACCGCTTTTCCTCAAGAGCGCGATTTTCAAGACGCAGCGTCCGGGCGATACACTCGTCGATTACAATGAGGAAGTGGACGCAACGGTAACGACGCTGAAAGACGATGAAGGTGTCTACCGTCTCTATGTGGATACAAATCAGGCAGCAGATGCCTCGCGGTGGGACTCGCCATCGCACCGTGTTATTGCACATCTGCCGCTGTTATTGCATCCACGTCCGAAACGCGCACTTGTCGTCGGATTCGGTATGGGGCTAACTTCCTACTCAATCACACAACACGGGGTCCGAGTTGACGCGATAGAACTTTCCAAAGGCGTGATTTCGGCGGCACAGGAGCATTTCACACACGTCAATGGAAACGTGTTTGAAAGCCCACTGTTTGATTATAAAATCAACGATGGACGCAATCATATCCTAATGACAAAAACGAAATACGATATGATTTCCACAGGGATCATCCATCCGCTGGTCAGCGCAGGGAGTTCCAATATCTACACCGCCGACTTCTACCGCTTGTGCCGCCGCATTTTGAGCGAAGACGGCATCATGTGTCAGTGGGTGCCGCTCCATCGCTTGCCTGAGACACACTATAAGATGATTGTCCGTACCTTCGTTGAGGTGTTTCCACATACGACGCTCTGGTATAAATATACGCCTGACTTCGTAATCCTCATCGGCACACAGGAACCCCTGCAGATTGATTACAAAAACTTTATCGCACGCGCACAGATAGCGAGTATCAGTGAAGGACTTGCTGCCGATGACTTAGATGGTCTGTCGCTACTTGACTCATTTATGATGGGACCGGAGACGGTCCGCAAATACGTAGGCGTTGGACCTGTCCACACAGACAACCGACCCCGACTGGAATTCTTCCGCGGGGCTGACCTCGCCGACACGACGACACAGAACGTCAAAGGGATGGTTGAGTATCGTGAACGCGTTCTCCCATACCTCACGAACTACGGTTCAACGCTCGCCGAGATGAAGAGCGTTAGAGAAAAACTTGATACCTACTTTAGAGCCACACACAGATTAATCCGTGGACAGATCGCTTATGCGAGCGCACAGTACCAAGATGCCGCAGAACTCATGAACCAAGCGGTCGAACTTAATCCGCTTGATGAAACAATTCGTTATAACTTTGGAGTCGTTTCAGGCTTAATTCGCGAAGGTGAACAGGAAGAGCTCCGGCAGATTGAACAACAAGTCCAGCAGGCAATGGCACAGAATCCTGACGACCTACAGGGACACCTCTATTTAGCGACTGTGTATGAAATGCAGGGTGAACTCGGAAAAGCGACAAGAGAACTTGAGGAATTTCTCAGAGGCGATCCAAGCAGATCCGATGTCTATTTACTCTTGGGTCCCTTATATGAACGCCAAGAACGTTATAGAGAGGCACTCCGCACCTACGAACGGTTGGAACAGCAAGAACCTCGTTTGCCTGCGCCTATTTTTGCCGCAATGGCGCAGCTTCACTTGCAGTTGGGAAATTTAGATGAATCCGAAAAATATGCAAAGAAAGGTATCACTGTAGATGCCAGTTCATGGCGTTCCTACCTTACCCTCGGAAACGTTTACGCAGCGATGGACCAACCGGAAAAACAGATTGAAAATTACAATAACGCTTTGAGAGCACTCGATAAAAAAATTCTGAACGCTCCAGAGCCTGATGCGTTAAAGAGTGCTAAACAACAGATTCAAAATGAACTTGAACAACTAAAAACTGAAAATCACTAAGATAGGAGGAATAGTTATTGGTTACCGGCTATCAGTTATCGGTAACTTGCTTGTGGCAGCCCGTCCGTTATTTCCTACCACACGTTTTAACTGCTAACTGCTAACTGCTAACTACTAACTACCATAGACACATCATGTCCCAAGAACCTTCTTTAAAACGAACCCACTATTGCGGTGACCTACGTTTAGCAGACACGGGTACGCAAGTGAGTCTTAACGGCTGGGTCAAACGCCGTCGAGACCACGGTGGGGTCATCTTCGTAGATCTACGCGACAGAACGGGTATCACACAAGTCGTCTTTGACCCGCAAATTGACGAAAAAGCACATGCTATCGCTGATGCGGTCAGAAGCGAATATGTTTTGCATGTCAGCGGCACCGTCCGTGAGCGCGAGCCGGGTGAACTCCTCTTCCACACAGATGGTACTTACCAAACAGAACTTGCCGATGGCAATCTGTCCCCAGCGTTCCGGGCGTTGTTCTCGGATGCTGATCCGAAATACACCCTTTCCGATGACATTGAAGTCTCAACACGAGAACCCAGTGTGCGCTGGCTGCTTACCGATACTGAAAATAATCGGACATATCACATCGCCAGTGAAGATATAGCGGGAGAAAACGGTATTAGCATTTATCAAGGCACTGTCAATCCTGAGCTTGACACAGGTGAGATCGAGCTCGCTGTTGACACTCTCAGCGTCTTGAATACCGCCAAAACACCGCCGTTCCCGGTTGAAGACGAGATTGACGTGGCGGAAGACATTCGGATGCGGTATCGCTTCATCGATTTACGCCGTCCTGAGATGCAAGAGACGTTGGCGATGCGGCATAAAGCGGCACTCGCTGCGCGTAACTATATGAACGAACAGGGGTTCCTCGAAATCGAAACGCCTATCTTGATGAACAGTACGCCAGAGGGCGCGCGCGATGTCCTTGTTCCGAGACGTCATAATCCGGGTAGGTTCTATGCCCTCCCGCAATCGCCACAGCAGTTCAAG
>VXZL01000325.1 GCA_009845505.1 Candidatus Poribacteria bacterium
TGATTCTGTATACCTGGCGCTTCTGTGAGTGCAGTAATTGAATTTTTAGCATCGGTATCCGCCCAGCAGAAGGCATTAATTAAACAGGTTGTGAGAAATAGACAGATTGTGTAGCGCATAATAGGCTGTCAGCGATTAGCCATTAGCAGTCAGCAAAGAGATGTTTGATTAACCGAAAGTCTCTTTTACTAATAGCTGACGGTTGTTGGAATCACCTCAAGATTAGTCTGACTCCTTCTTTTTCGCCTCGCGCACCTGATGAAGGTATGCTTGTGCCTGTTTGTTATCGGGTGTCAGTTTAAGAGCCTTCTGAAAAGTGGCTTCAGCCCGATTATAATCTTTCATGGCAAGATAAATCGCGCCGAGCATGTTGAGATTTTGCGCATTTGGGGTCATTTCAGTCGCTTTTTCAGCGAGTTGACGGGCGATTTCCAGATGGTGCGCAGATTCGTTTGGCTGATCGGACTGTTGATACAGTAGACCGAGCATCAGATGTCCTTTGATATATCCCGAATTAACACCAACTGCGGTTTTGTAGACGGTAACCGCCTTACTGCTCTGTTGATTCTGAATATAGAGTGCGGCGATTTTATCGTAAGCCTCCATCAGAGAGGCATCTTTGAGGATCGCGGCTTTATACTGCTCAAACGCTTTTTGGGGTTGCCCGTGGTCTGCGTAGATTTTCGCAAGTGCCATATAACCGTCAGGGTCGTCCGGTTTTTCACGAATTTTCTGCTGTGCTGCATCGAAGGTGTCTTGAAATTTCCGAATTTGCTGTGCAATCTCGTGTTGCTGCGCTGCCGCTTCAACCTGTCCGAGACGGAAGTAGCAGCGAGCGAGATTGTGGTGAAGCGCGAGGTCTCCCTGACGGTGCGGGAGCACACGCTCATATTCGAGAACCGCTTTCTCATACTCGCCGATCTGCTGATAGACAAAGCCGAGTTCAAATCTTGCTGGTGTGTAATCGGCGTTAATTGCCAGCACCTGCTGAAAATCGGCGATTGCCCTCTCATACTTTCCCTGTTTAGTGTAGACGATGCCGCGATTACAGTGTATCTCTGGCGATGGCAACTTCAGTTCAATCGCCTGTGTATACGTTTCCAGCGCAAGGTCAAACTTGAACTGAGCGAGGTAGATGTTGCCCAATCCGAGATATGCTTGCGGCAACGTGGGATCTAATTCGATGACCTTCTGATATTCGCGGAGTGCCTCATCGAAGCGTTGCTGGTTGACAAACATCTCCGCTTGTCGATAGTGCTGTAGCAACAGTTCGGAGCGTTGGGCACTCACTGTGAAGCTTGAACAAAAAAGGATAAAAGCGGTTAGGAACAGATGTCTCATTGATGTGATTGCTTGATTTGACCCCAAGTCACAGGGAGTTTGCCACTCGGATCGACAGCAGCGGTCGTGCTGAAAATTATATCGCCCAACACGCCAGGACTGTTGTCATTTTCAAAATCACTCGACCACGCCATCGCGCCACCTTGTGGTGGATCGTAGACAGGATCAATATCCATTACCGTAATGTCAAATCCGATGACATCACCGTCTTCCGGTTTGATCCGTTTTCCGTAGTAGGGTTCAAATATTTTCCAAGGCATGCGCACCTCAAAAGTGTAGCTGCCTCCATCATTTTTCGCCATGATGTGTCCCTTTGCTGGACTGTTGAGCTCCGGGTCCTCGACTTGACCGTCTCTTTGAAATGCAGCACCTGCACCGCGTGCCGTCAACGGTGCAATTTCCCAATAGGTATCATCCGGTTCGTAAGTGCTAATCGCGGCAATAGCAGCGGTATCAAATTTCTTGTTTCCGAACTTTTTGGTCGGGGCATCGTGTTTCGTATCAAAACAGAGCCAATACCCTTCAAAATTCCTGCTGTCTCGTGCTGCAAAAGGTGGATCTAATTCGTTGATATCGTCATCAACGACTTCAAAGGCGAAATAGAGATTGTCATCATCCCACATGGTCATCCATGTAACATGGAGATCATCGTCGCCATCGATCTGTCCGCGGCTCACACGGTCCCCACCTTTATTTGTGTTGCGACCGGCACCGCCGCCTGCAACAATTTGATACCAATCCTGCGGTTTTGTGGTAATCTCTTGCGCGAGGCTTCTAACGATCTCCCATTCTACAAGGTCGCCATCAATAGTGATGTCTCCTCTCCTCGGTGCACTAATTGCCTCTCCACCAGAATGCGCAAACCCATCTGTTGTGAGGAGGATTAGCCAGATTGAAATAAGTGTTGCGACAAACAAACCGAGCGTTTTTTGAGCGTGAATCGTGAATTTCATGAAGTTACCCTCCTTTTTTCAAGTTTCTGGAAAGGTTTATGCTGAATTGTCTTAGAATGTTAAGGGGGAATAAGGTTTCCACCCATTTTCTGCGTAGGAAAAATAAGGGAGATAGCGGTTAATCAAGGTCTGTTGTTCTCTCCAGTTTCAAATTAGGGGCAAGTCCGTTTGTAGTAGGGCAATTCATTGCCCGTTCGGGACGTGTGATGAATCGCACTACTACAAACTAACCCTTAAATCCAAGGTGGACAGACCACTATTTGTAACCGCCTTTGATTTTACCCCATCTCAATGGCAATTTGCCTTCGGGGTCAACAGAAGTTGCACTGCCGACAACCTCAGTGGAAATCATGAGATCGCCGAGTACACCCGGGCTATTATCGTTTTCAAAATCGCTCGACCATGCAACTGCGCCACCAAGCGGTGCGGCATACGTGCCGGGAGCGTCCCCGTCAATATCTGTGATTGTGATGTCGAATCCGATGACCAAACCGTCTGTAGGCGCGAGGGCTGCACCGAAAAACGGCTCAAAAATCGACCAAGGAAGACGCATCTCAGCGGAATAACCTGACCCTGTTTTCTGACCGGCGACGTGTCCGTTAGCGGGTTCGCCTAACTCTGGATCCAAACCGGCGCTCAAGGATTGTGCCCATGCCCCAATCCCGTCTGTCGTTAAAGGGGCAAATATCCAATAGTGGTCGTCCGCTTCATAACTGCTGTTATTGGCGACGTGTCTCGTTTCAAACTCGTGGTGTGGAAACTCGAATACAGGGGCATCGTGCTTGGTATCAAACAGCAACCATATCCCATCAATGTCTCCAGTCCGAGTGGCGAGATCGTTGGCATAAGCGTGTGTGGTATCATCGGTCACATCAAACGCGAAATAGAGGTAGTCGTCGTCCCACAGCGTCGCCCAACGCGCCAAGAAATCGTCGTCACCGTCGAATTTCCCGCGACTGACACGGAGTCCACCGTCGTTTGTGTCGGCACCTGCACCACCACCCGGAATAATTTGATACCAGTCTTGGTTATGTTTCGGATCGCGCGGGTCTACGACAATATCTTGCAGAGGGGAAGCTTCTTGAAATATTGCGTCCCATTCTGCTTCATCAAGCATGCCGTCAATCGTGATAGGCGTTTCGGTTTTTTTCGATGTTACTTCACCACCTGAATGTGCCATTACTGGCAATGTGGTTAGTGTAAATAAAACACAGCAAGCGATAGTAAATAGATTGGCTTTTATAGAGAATGGTTTGTTTGGAAAAAACATTGTAAACCTCCTATGGATGATCTTTGTCCTAAAAGGCAAAGACGTTTCAGCCTTTTTGTAAAGACATGCTTGATGTCTGGGTTTCGCAAGCAATAGGTACGTCGGTAAGACAAACGGACAGGATAGTTGCCATCGCGTGTCGTTGTGAGGATATTGAGATGCCTCAATTACCAGATGGCTTCTGTGGCAATTCTATGGTATGTGAAAATAAAAGTCAAGTTTTTTAATGGCTATAGCAGTTGCTGACTGCCATTAACGTTTTAAAGCAACCGAAACGCCATCACGGAGCGGGATAATCGTCGTGAAGACCTCAGGCGAACTGTAGAGCAGCCGCGTTACTTCTCTAACACCGATTGTAGCCTCATGGAACCACTGCTCCTGTTCGTTAAGTCCTTCTGGAGCACTACCGGGTTCCTGCGTGACGACGCGTCCACCCCAAATCATGTTATCCGTAATAAACAACCCACCACTCCTGAGTCGCGGAATCGCTTTCTGAAACGCTTCGGGATACCCGTCTTTGTCAATGTCGTTATAGATAATGTCAAAATCGCCTTCGGTTTCATCTATGATTTCAAGGGCGTTGCCGACGCGATAGTCGATGCGGTCTGCGATGCCACCGCGCGCAAGATATCCAGCGGCGCGATCGGCATTCTCCTGCGAGCCATCGGTACAAATAATAGAGGCTTCCGGTTTTTGCAGTGCCTTCGCCATCCAATACGCCGAATAGCCGAAGCCTGAACCCATCTCGAAAATCCGCGTTGGATTGGTAAGCAATACCAGCTGATGCAAAACGCGTCCGACGAGCGGTCCCACAATCGGAAAACGATTTGCCCGTGCGTGTGCTTCCATCTCCGTGAGTACTGCGTCGCGTTCAGGAATGATGCCGAGTAAATAGTCGTCAATTGACGGGTGAAGAATATCCAAACGTTGCATAAATTACTCCTTGCTGGCGAGTTTTTCTAACCTCGCCCATTTTTTTAGCCGCCTTCTTCTTTTCTCCAGCGTTCAAGCGGATGTTCGCGCGGCGTGAGTGGCATAGGGACCCGAGTCCCTTGCCGATGCGATTCCCATGTCGCGTGTATCATTTCAAGGCAATCACGACCATCCCTACCACTCGCGAAGGGGTCCCGGTTTTCTTCGATGGCTTCAATGAGATCACGTAGCATGAGACGTTGCAAAAACAATCGGACAGATGCTTCATCTCGTGGATTGCCTTCTTCGTCAAGGTCTTCAGCGGATAGATGCACCGGCTCCCACGCTTCTGCGGGTGTTTTGTGTTGTCCTTTGTGGATAAACATCGTCGTGCCGACACTCTCTCGGATGGCAATTCTGCCTTCAGTCCCGATAATGTCGATACCGTAGGCGTTATCGTTGGTTTCGGGCTGCGCGAGGAACTGCACATCCGCATGAATGCCGTTCTTGAAACGGAAAGCAGCGTGTCCACGCTCCCCAAGGACGAGTCCCGCGTCGCGGTCAAATGCGTGAACCTCTTGTGTGTGTTTGATGTCGTCAACGGTTGATTCGCGACCGTCCATCTGCACGAGGTGTGCGTGTGTCCACTCGACATCGCCCGCGAAAAGACGCAACCAATCATAGAGATGCGTCCCCATCTCCATGAGCGAGTTGCCCACCTTACGTCCGCCTTTGTCTGTTGCCTTCATCAGGACGACATCGCCGATCTCGCCTTTTTCAATCAACGAGAGGACGTGCCGGTTATATGGACTGGCGCGTTTGATGTGGTTAATGGCAAACTTGACGTTGTGTCGGTCGCAGGTTTCGACCATCTCGTCGGCTTCAATAAGGTTTAAAGCAGTCGGCTTTTCACAGAAGACGTGGATGCCACGCTGTGCCGCTGCGATTGTCGGGGGATGGTGCATGGGTGCTTGCGTTGGAACGATAACGATGTCGGGCTGCTGTGCGTCGAGCATCTTTTCGTAGTCGTCATAGATGGCTTCGACCCCGAACCGTTCGCTCCACGCCTTTGCTCGCTCTGGATTGATTTCTGCACCACCGACGAGCTCGCAGTTTTCTTCTAATGCCGCCGCTTCGGCATGAGATCCGCCCATGCCCCCTAAGCCGATGATTGCTATACGGTAGTTTTTCATGGCTGTCTTACCTTGTTCGCCAAAAAGAGATGTGCTTTGTTTTCCCCTATCATAGCAACTATCAGGTTAGAGCGCAAGAGAAAAAGTAGGTGAGTTTGGGACTGCTCCTATACGATTTTGCTTGTTTTCAAATACTACACATGGTACCATAACAACACACATATTTTATTTTTTTCTCGTGCGAAACAGGATTAATATACCGGTTTATTTTTTTAATTCACCATAATTCTAAGTG
>VXZL01000502.1 GCA_009845505.1 Candidatus Poribacteria bacterium
GTCTGTTGGTTCTGTTTATTCGGGAAAAGATGATAGTGTGCTTCAAGATAGACGGTATATTCTTCAAGTGTTGGAGGTATACCTTGCGCTGCCTTTAGTTCATACTCACCAATGGCTTGAACCTCGGGAGTATCTCCGAATTGTTTGATGAGCTGAGCATAAAGATATTCAGCGCGCAACTCAGGATCTTTCGTTTTGTACCAGTCTCGGGGCGGATAGGTATCATCATCAGTTTCGATAGTTCCGTGCTCCGGCAGGGTCTGTTCCCAAGGATCCACTTTGGGTGATGAACTATCAAATACACCATCGTCTTGCCAGTCATACTCACTCCCGTTGATTGTCGTTTTCTGTGCTTGAAAGTATGGTGCAGTCTCATGGAGATGCTCGTGGCCGTGGGCATAGATGGGCGGCGTGGCCATGGTTGTTTCCTCCATGTTTGGTTTTGGCAGACTCTGTTTCGGGTCTGGTATTACTGCCTTATAGACTTTTATCGGTTCTTGGATTTCAGTTTTTGACTGTAGAAAGAAGGCAATGCTGCCGATACATACAACGATAACTGCAGAACAAGTCCAGTGCCATTTTCGTTTGAACATTAGAAAACTCCTTGTGGAAAGTTAACCGAAAAGTTTCATACCAATTGCGTCTGTATAATATATAGCAATTATCGTGCCAATTTGAGAAACCTATACGGTCACGGCATCCGGCTATTTTCTTACCCTACAAAATTTGGAAAGTTTCTAAAATTTGTAGGGTTAACCCTACAAATTTTGGAATATATCCCACTCAACTGCTTCGCGAAGCTTTACGTCCGCAATATTGCGCTTGACACGTTCTAAAAATGTGTTAGTATAGAGAGCACGAAACTTTCGAAATGCCTTGTTTATTTTTATCGGGATACACGGTCTTCTAACAGGAAACCATGGTGCAGTCTTGTGAGTACCTCGATACACTATGGATGATCAAGAAGTATGACGGAGGTAGGTAGGATGCCTATGATAGGGAAAGATTCAGCAAAGCGTGATAGCGGAACAACTGAGATGGAAAGCAGCCCAACGCGTTCTACATTACACGGGGATTATACGAACATCCTCGGCAAAAGCCCAGAGATTATTGAGGTCCTTGAAAAAATAGAGAGTGTTGCAAGGACGAATGCGACAGTGCTTATCCAAGGAGAGACCGGCACAGGAAAAGAGTTGGTAGCATACGCCTTACACCGAAACAGTCCGCGTTCAGCAGAGGAGATAGTGGTCGTCAATTGCCCAGCAATACCGGAAAACCTATTGGAGAGTGAACTCTTTGGGCATGAAGAGGGGGCATTTACCGGTGCCACGAAGCAAAAAATCGGTAGGTTTGAAAAGGCTCACCGAAGCACGTTGTTTCTTGATGAAATCGGGGAGATGCCTCTGTCTCTTCAACCGAAGCTGTTACGAGCACTTCAGGAACGGAAAATTGAACGTATTGGCCGGACGAAGCCTATTCCAGTGGATTTTCGAGTTGTCGCAGCCACCAACCGCGATCTTCAGCAAGCGGTTAAAGATGGCACCTTGCGCGAAGACCTCTATTATCGATTGCGGGTCGTTTCCTTATCGCTGCCGCCATTGAGAGAACGGCGGGGAGACATTCGCTTGTTGGCAGTGCACTTCGTCCAAAAACACTGTCAGTATCGAGGGAACACCCCACTTACAATAGCATCAAGGACCCTGGATTTCCTCTACACCTATCCCTGGCCTGGGAATGTCCGCGAATTGGAAAATGCCATTTTTCATGCCTGCATTTTCGTTGAGGGGGAGGTTATCTTGCCGGAACACCTACCCAGGGAGATTCAGGTATCCGTTGGACATAGGCTGTGTTCAAATGGGGAGAGGTCTGGCTCTAAAAGGGCAGGTATAATCAGTATCCCCCTCGGCACAAAGTGGAAGGACGCGGAGAAGGCATTCATTTTGCGAACTTTAGCTTACTTGGATGGAAATCGGACGCAAACGGCCAAGGTTTTGGGGATCAGTTTGAGTTCTTTGTATAACAAATTAAACGGTTACGCAGCGGAACCGAAATTATAGGCAAAGGGGCTCATAAGTCCTATAAGTAGAGCGTCAGTTTGTTCCGCTATACTCCTATGACGGTATTTCTCGAACCTCTTCGCGATCTCAAAAATCGCTTGACGAAAACCTGCAAACACCTATAATAGACATCAGAACCTGATCGAACCTTAAGGAGGTCATCCCTCAGTGTCTTTAAAGCAACGTATTCATAGTAAAGAAGCCATTAACATCGCCTCTGGTGTCCCTTTCGGTTGCACCCGAGACGAGATGGCAGCCGTTCTCAGTCAAGGCAACTACGATTTAGTCAGTGTTGACCATCAACATGGACCCGCAAATGAAGACAAACTCGTCGAATATTGTGCCATGGCGAGCGAATTTGATGTCGGTGTCCAACTGCGCATCAAGCATACCCGCCACACCTATCTCATAGGCAATCTTTTAGATCTCGGTCCCCTTGCCATTGTCGTGCCACAAGTGGAAACGGTAGAGACGGTGGACGAAGCAATTGATTTCTTCTACTATGCCCAGACGGGAAAACGGAGTTGGGGGCCCAGCAGTGCTTACGGCATAAAACAGGGCATGGACCGCCTTGAATACGCCGAGTGGTGGAACAACACCGGTATCCTAATCTTACAAATTGAGTCTGTGGATGCCGTGATTAACGTCAGCAAGTTCGCCAAGCCCGGCGTAGATATGGTAACCTTTGGCGAAAATGACCTTAATTTCAGTATAGAGTCGTATCCCAGTTCACCTTTCCAGAACCTTCAAGAGTGCATCGCCCACGTACAAACCCAGTTAGCAGATACGCACGTCAAGGTTGGCGCGGGGCATACGCCATCAGGACGGTTGTAAGACTGGACGGTCAATTCTCTGTAGGAGGGGTTTCCAACTCCGATTGTACAAATCTCAGTCGTCCCTCGCTAATAAGGAGCGTCAGAATGTCAAAACGGATTAGAATTGGACTTATCGGGTGCGGTATGATAGCCGGCTCACATATCAACGGGTACCTCGCACATCCACAGCACGCCGAACTCGTTGCCGTCTGCGATACAGTGGAGGCCAATGTGAAACGGAGAGCGGCAGATTTTCTCTCCGTTGCAACATCAGGCGCAGAATCCGCAACCGCCGAGGCAGAAAAGGCGGAAACCGCAGAAGCGCGCGAGCAGTTGAACGCAGATGCTGCGCTTTTATCGGAATATGCCGACAACGGTGTTAAAATCTTTAACGACTACAACGAGATGATAAAGGAATGTGATTTAGATGCCGTCAGCCTTGCATTACCGCCGTTTGTCCACGAGGCTGCAACAGCCACGGCTGCGAAAGCAGGACTGCACGTTTTCTGTGAAAAGCCGATGGCGCGTACGGCAACAGAGGCACGCAATATGCGGGATGCCTGTGATGCCGCTGGCGTTAAACTCGCATACCAGAGCGGCGGCACATGCCTTGATCCAACAAGTTATGCTATTCGCGACGCCGTCACCTCTGGAAAAATTGGGGATGTCTACTACGGCAGACTTACAAGTTTCCGGGTTCGCGGCAGACCGAATATAGATATGTTCGGTTTCGGTAGGTGGTTCCTTAATTCTGCTTTCAGCGGCGGAGGGACGATATACGACACCGGGGTCTACGACATTAACCGTTCTCTTTATCTGCTCGGTTCTCCACAACCCGCCACTATCAGTGGTATCGCCTATCGCGGGATGCTTCCTGAATATACAGGCGAAGAGATTAACGATGTCGAGGAACACGCCTCTGTCTTTGTACGATTCACTAACGGTATGTCTTTTACTTTTGAACACGGTTGGGCAGGTAATCTGGCAGAGCATCCACAAGGCATTTTCATCTTCGGATCTAAAGGTTCGTTTAGCAACAATAAACTCTTTCTTGAGAAGGGGAAATGGGATACCGATGATCAGGGCAATCGCCGACGTTACCAAGGGAATCTCGTTGAAACGCCGTTAGAGATGCCAGACAGATCCTTCCCCGATAAGTTCCGCGATTTCCTTGATGCCTGTAACAGCGATGCCCAACCTGTTAGCAATGGCGATATCGGCTTGAATGTTACAGAGATTATGAGCGGCTCGCTCTTATCCGCAAAACTCGGTCGCGAAATCACTGTCGAGGAGCTTTATGAAATAGAAGCACTCCGCACTGAACCGACACCCGGTTGGCCGATTCCATAACCCAATTTTAGTCAATTTAAGGTTGACAGATTCTCTCTCATCAGATATGCTTTAATATGTCGTCAGGTTTCACGATTAAAATAAAATACAAGTGAAAATGTTACCCTGAACAGACATGAAATGGAGGATTGAATTTGAAAAATTTTGAGTTTCATGAACCTACCACCCTCGCCGAAGCATCGCGTCTGTTTGCACAGGAACATGCACAACTCCTTGCAGGCGGGACGGATATTATTATCGGGATGAAGGCACTCACCGAAGCACCACAATCCGTGATTAGCCTGCAGAAAATTCCCGGATTGGCTGGCATCAGTGCTGAAACCGACGGCAGCATTAGCGTCGGCGCGATGGCAAAAGTGCGAGAGGTTGAGTTGTCCCCAGATATTCAACAACACCACACCGCGCTGGCAGAAGGTGCCGCAGAAATCGGCTCTATCCAAATCCGAAACCTCGCAACGATCGGTGGAAACATCGCACACGCCTCTCCCGCAGCAGACACTGTTGCTGGCTTACTCGTTGCTGACGCACAGGTTGACATCGCGGGTGAGGATGGCGAACGGACTGTGCCGATTGATGAACTCTTCACAGGACCCGGACAGACTGTCTTGGCACCCGGCGAAATCATCACCCGCTTTCGGCTACCGAGTCCGACATCGGGTTCCCACTATATCAAACATAAAATTCGGGAAGTGATGGACCTGGCGTTTATCGGTGTTGCTGCTTCTGTCAACCTTGATAATGGGGTCATTACAAGTGCTCGAATTGGACTCGCAGCCGTGGCACCTACGCCAATTCGCGCAACTGAAGCAGAGAATCTGTTGGCGGGAAATGAACCTACGGCAGAACTGCTGACACAAGCCGGTGAAGCCGCAGCTGCTGCAGCCAGCCCGATATCGGATTTACGCTGCTCCGCAGAACATCGCAGAGAGATGGTTGATGTACTCACACGGCGCACGCTACAAGAGGCTGTCGCAAGGGGATAAGTCCCAAAATTTGTTTGAAAAATCACTGAGGCACAAGTAATTCCGCCTCGCTTTGGACTAAGGAATCATGAATTTGCATAAAGGAGACCAAATATGGCAAAACACCATGTCAACCTGAAGGTTAACGGTGACGAACACGATTTACTCATTGAGCCGCGTAAAACCTTGCTGGCGGTACTTCGCGATACCGTCGGCTTGACAGGAACGAAAGAGGGATGCAGCACTGGAGACTGCGGTGCCTGCACCGTTATTGTTGATGGCAAGGCTGTTACATCTTGTATGGTGCTCGCTGTCACTGCTTCTGGAAAAGAGATTACCACTATTGAGGGATTAGCCAGTGATGGTGAACTCCATCCCGTTCAACAGGCGTTTATTAACACCGGTGGGTATCAATGTGGCTTCTGCACACCCGGTTTTATTATGGCATCGAAGGCACTTATTGATGAAAATCCAGACCGCAGCGAAGAGGAATTCAGGCACGCCCTCGGCGGGAATATCTGTCGCTGCACGGGATACACAAAAATTCTTGAAGCGGTCTTGAAAGCCGCAGAAGAGGTCCGCACGACCGCTTAACCAACAACTAACAGCCAACAACTATGGGGGATCCTAAAAATAAATACACACTTTCGCCCCGGGCCCGGTAGGTGCGGTTTCTAACCGCACCGGTGCAGAGTGTCCAATTAATTCTAAGATC
>VXZL01000263.1 GCA_009845505.1 Candidatus Poribacteria bacterium
GGATAATTCCGAGAGATGAAAAATTCAGATTCATAGTAACAGCCAAAAAACAACCTTTTCATACACACTCGACAAACCCACGTCACACCTTGCTTCATGAGGGTTTTAAAGACACAATGTTCAAAACGTTACTATGAATACTATGAATACTATGAAATTCCGTAGATAATAGTTCTGTCTCATAACGCTATTTCGCTTGCCATCAACTACAAATTGTGCTAAAATACCCATAGCATGAACCGACACGACTCAAAACACTCGCATAAAGAACTTAGTGGCTTGCTCGGAACACGTTTCAGCACAGATAACACTGTCCGAGACGCGCACGCACGCGATGCCTCTTATCACCGAGGAGCGCTGCCAGAGGCTGTCGTTTTTCCGAAAACGAATGCTGAAGTCGCCGAAATCGTCAAAATCTGTGCAAAATATAAAATACCAATTATTCCTTACGGCACTGGAACCGGGGTCGAAGGTGCCGTTGTCGCAATGGAAGGCAGTCTCTGTATCGCACTCAACGAGATGAATCGCATTCTCCGCGTTAGCAAGGACGATAGAGATGCGACCGTCGAAGCAGGTGTGACACGGCTGCAATTGAACACACACCTCGCAGAGATGGGTACACAACTCCACTTCTCCGTTGATCCGGGAGCAGATGCCTCGTTAGGGGGGATGGTCGCAACACGTGCCTCTGGTACGAGTGCCGTTCGATACGGCACGATGCTCGATAACGTTCTCGGCTTGACTGTTGTCACTGCTGACGGTACCATCGTCCATACCGGAAGTAGGGCGCGGAAATCTGCTGCAGGCTACGACCTTACGCGTCTCTTTATCGGTTCAGAGGGAACATTGGGGATTATTACGGAAATTACGCTTAAATTGACACGGCTGCCCGAAGCAGTCGCGGCGGCTGTCTGTGCGTTTCCAAGTGTCGCTGCAGCAGTGGACACCGTTATCAAGTTGATGGATACTGGCATAAGTATTGCCCGCATCGAACTTTTAGATGAACTTCAGATGGATGCCGTCAACAAATACGCAGGGTTAGCTTATGAAGTCGCACCGACGCTGTTTTTTGAGTTTCACGGATCCGAGAACACGGTCGCGGAGAGTTCGGAGATTGCCGGGAAAATCGCAGCGGCATACGGTAGCGGCGACTTCCGATGGGCAACCGATGAAAACGAACGTAAAAAACTCTGGCAAGCCCGATACGATAGCTACTACGCAGCACTCAGCCGTCGTCCGGGTTCCGTCGGTTATGTCACCGATGCTTGCGTTCCGATCACGCGACTCGCTGAATGTATCGCCAAAACAAAAGGGCTGCTTGAACAATCAAGTCTTCCCGCAACGATGCTCGGACACGTCGGAGACGGAAACTTTCACGTCGTCTTCGCACTTGAACCCGACAACAAAGACGAGTTAGCAGAAGCGCAGCACCTCAGCGATCAAATTGTAGACATCGCCCTAAAAATGGACGGCACTTGTACGGGTGAACACGGGGTCGGGGTCGGTAAACGGAACGCTTTGGAGAAAGAACACGGAGAGGCAGTCAATTTAATGCGTGCCATCAAACACGCTTTAGATCCACAGAATTTAATGAACCCGGGTAAGGTTTTCTGGTAAGCATGTTCTCAACGGCACTTATTGAGGAGTTCCTTTATTTTTTCGGCACAGCGTTTGTTTTCTGGTAAGCATGTTCTCAACGGCACCTTTTGTAGCACAAACTGTCAGTTTGTGGCATTTACGTTTTCTTGTAAGCATGTTCCGAACGGCGCACGGAAAATAAAAATATGCAAAACGACTGGAAAATTCTCATAACCGATTACGCATGGCCCTCCATTGAACCCGAACGGCAGGTATTGGCTGAGATCGGGGCAGAACTCATCGCTGCGGAGACGGGAGACGAGGCGGAACTCTTACCGCTCGCGCCGATGATGGACGGCATCCTCACCTGTTGGCAACCCGTTCGCGCGCCAGTCATCGCCGCCGCTGAAAAATGTCAAATTATTGGGCGATGTGGTATTGGACTTGACAACATCGACGTGGAAACCGCTACGGAACACGGTATCGTTGTCACAAACGTCCCTGCCTACTGTATTGATGAAGTCTCCGACCATGCGATGGGACTGTTGTTGGCGTGCGCCCGAAAAGTCTCACGTTTCAATCGGGCGACCCGGGACGGTATATGGGAGCAGAACATCGGACCAGCAATGTATAGACTCCGAGGCAAGACGCTCGGTGTCGTCGGATTTGGACGGATTGCGCGATCCATTGTGCCAAAAGCGAAAGGGTTTGGACTAACAGTCAATATCTGTTCTCCACGTACCGATCCTGCGTTAATTCAGGAGCACGGCGCACAAAAGGTCGCGTTTCCAGAACTCCTCGCAACGTCTGACTTTATCACAATCCACACACACCTGACCCCAGAGACACGATATATGTTTAGTTACGCTGAGTTTCGGGCGATGAAATCGACAGCCTACCTAATCAACACGGCGCGCGGGGGCATCGTAGACACAACTGCACTTACCGCTGCGCTTCGTAACGCTGAAATTGCCGGTGCGGGGTTGGATGTCTTGGAAACAGAACCGCCTGAAGAAAACGAAGAACTACTCACACTTGAGAATGCCATCGTCACACCGCATGCCGCTTTTATCTCGGAGGAATCGATTCTTGATCTTGAGGTTGCTGCTGCGACGTGCGTTGTGGAAGTACTAACAGGAAAACTGCCAGAATCCGTTGTGAACCCATCGGTGCTGGAACAACCCAACCTCCGCGCAACATCACTGATAAAAACGACTTCATAGACACGTTTTAAAAAAATATAAATCACAATAGAAATTGGAGAATCACAATGCAACAACTCCCTGACGCAACAGGACACTTTGGACAATTCGGCGGCAGATACGTCCCCGAAACACTCATGCCCGCCCTTCTGGAACTCGAAGACGCATACATGAAACTCAAAGATAATGCAGACTTCCAGGAAGAATTTCAGTACTACCTCCGTGAATACGTTGGACGCCCCAACCCACTCTATTATGCCGAACATCTGACAGAGACCCTCGGCGGTGCAAAAATATATCTCAAACGGGAAGACCTTAACCACACAGGTGCACACAAAATCAACAGCGCAATTGGACAAATCCTTCTCGCACGCTGGATGGGCAAAAAACGCATTATCGCTGAGACGGGTGCCGGACAACACGGTGTCGCAACAGCCACCGTCGCCGCAAAGTTTGATATGGAATGCGAAGTCTACATGGGTGAAGAAGACATAGAACGTCAGGCACTCAACGTCTTCCGCATGCAGTTGATGGGAACAAAAGTGGTACCGGTTACTTCTGGGTCACGAACTCTGAAAGATGCAATCAACGCCTGTTTCCGTGATTGGGTCACGAATGTCCGTACAACCTACATGCTCCTCGGTTCAGTGGTCGGCGCGCATCCATACCCGATGATCGTCCGAGACTTTCAAGCCGTCATCGGTCAAGAAGCGAGAGCACAGATTTTAGAGGAAGAAGGCACTTTACCAGATTCCGTCGTCGCTTGTGTGGGTGGTGGGAGCAACTCACTGGGTATGTTCTATCCGTTCTACGCCGACGCATCCGTTCAACTTATCGGCGTAGAAGCCGCAGGCGAAAGCATCCGTAGCGGACGACACGCCGCGCCTCTCACTGCAGGGAGTGTCGGTGTTTTTCACGGTGCAAAGTGCTACCTACTGCAAGAAGACGACGGTCAGATAACGCCTGCACACTCAATCTCTGCCGGGTTAGACTATCCCGGTGTTGGACCGGAACACAGTTATTACCGTGAAAGCGGCAGAGCCGAATACGTTCCAATCACCGATGCAGAAGCAGTAGAAGGATTCCAGTTGCTGTCGGAAACAGAGGGTATCATTCCGGCATTAGAATCCGCACACGCCCTCGCTTACCTTCGAGAACTCGCCCCTAAACTCGGTAAGGATAAGATCATTGTTGTCTGTCTCTCCGGTCGCGGCGATAAGGATGTCTACACCATCGCAAATGAATTAGGTATCAAACTTTAGCAGTAGAAACTATGGGAGTTGCCTCCATTTCCTAATCGAGGCAACACAGGGTTGGGTCAAAAGCGACTTGTTATTTGACTATGATATATGTTATAATTTTGTCGTTTAGCCTTTAAGTCCCATCTGCAAGGGAACATTAGAAGGAAGGAAAACACAGTGACAAGCATTGCGAAAATCCAAGAAGAGATTCTGGCTCTTTCTGAAACCGATTACCGCCAATTGAAACAATGGTTTAATGAGTTAGAGTGGGACGAATGGGACCAGCAGATCGCAGCGGATTCAGATGCTGGAAAATTGGATTTTTTAATTGATGAGGTCCTGGAAGCGAAGGAAAAAGGGACACTTAAGAATCTTGAGGATCTTTAGGTGCACAGAACAATACCGCGCTTCTGGAAATATGACGAATATGAGAGGCTGATTAAATCCTAACCAGTTATCACGAAACGATGCAAGCGAGGTGACACCATGACCCGCGAGACCGTAGCCTCCGGTCCAAGTCCGTCCCTAAAGCAAAAAGCCAACAAATTCATCAGACGGCTTTTACACCGAGACGGACTCTTTCGGAATTGGCGGTATATCCCAACATATCTGCTCCTGCGAAAACTGAAGTCAGAATCGGCGGAAATGCGTGCTTATGCGGCTGAAGGGTTAGGTGGCGTTGGCGATGTCCATGCTGTCGCGCCCCTCATTAACGCCTTAGACGATAACAACTCGACTGTCCGACGTTTTGCTATTTCCTCCCTCGGACATATCGGCGATGCCCGCGCTGTTGATGTCATCATACCATTTCTACAAGACGAAGAAGCCGATATGCGCTGCGCCGCCGCCGTCGCCCTCGGCGAATTAGGACTCAGTGAAGATAGATTCTCAACACCACCCGTAGAGATAATAGAAGCACTCATAAACAGCATAACGGATACCGACAGAGGCGTTTGTTCTGCTGCCATCGTCGCCTTAGGTAGAATCGGCAATCCGCAAGCCATCTCTGCCCTTAACGCATTAGCGGAAAGCACCGATAGCGAATGGGTCCGTCGCTACATCAGTGAAGCGTTGCATCAAATTGAGGAACAGAATGCATAAAACCGAAACAATATAGATTGGAGAAAATGTGGTATGAAGAAAGAACAAATTGTTTCCCAAAATCCAAGCATCATGAATGGTACTTTAGTTTTTGCTGGTACACGCGTTCCCGTCGAAAGTTTAATTCAACATCTTGTTGCAGGAGATTCACTCAACAAATTCCTTGACCACTTCCCGACAGTCTCTCGTGAGCAAGCAGTTGCTTACTTGAGACTCGCCATGGAGACTGTGGATGCGCGTGTTGCTTGATGAGAATTTACCTCACACATTACGGCGACTTTTCGAGGATTCAGTTGAAGTTGTCACAGTTAGCTACAAAGGCTGGCGAGGAAAAACGAATGGAGAACTCCTCTACATGGCGATAGCAGATGAATTTGATGCTTTCATCACAATGGATGGCAGCATTCCGTATCAACAAAACTTGGAGGCAATTCAGATAGGTATTATCTTGTTGACAGCTAACAGCAACCGCGAAGAAGATCTCGCGCCGCTGATTCCTCAAGTTAACACTATACTGAAAACCCTCAAGAAAGGTGAAATCCTGACCGTGGGCACTTAAAAACATTCCTGACTTTCCAGTGGTTTGCTTTGATTTTTATAAAGCAAGTTTGATATAATAGATATTAGTCTCATTTCCGCAACATATCAGAAAATAACATTACCTTCAAAAAATTATGCACGAAAATCAAAACTTCAAATCCGGTTACGTTAGCATCATCGGCGCACCGAACGTTGGTAAATC
>VXZL01000163.1 GCA_009845505.1 Candidatus Poribacteria bacterium
ATCTTAAACTTATTCGCGAAAATATTGAAGCTGTCCGCCAGATGTTAGCGGACCGCCACATTGAGGCTGATTTGGATCGGTTGGTAGAATTAGATACGCGTTGGCGTGAGAACTTGACGTATACACAATCCCTCAAAGCACACCAAAACAAGGTATCCCAACAGATTGCCCAGCTAAAAAAGCAAAAACTGGATGCGACAGAAACAATCACGGAGATGCGGGAACTCTCCCAAAAAATCAAAGAACTCACCGCCGAGGCTAACGATACAAAAGCCGAAGTAGATGCAATCCTATTGACGATTCCGAATATGCCGGAGGCAAGTACACCTGTCGGTGTCGGTGAAGAGGATAACATCGAAATCAAAACGTGGGGTGAATTGCCCAGTTCCGATTTTGAACTCAAACCGCACTGGGAAATCGCTGAACAGTTGGATATTGTCGATTTTCAACGCGGTGCGAAGGTGGCGGGAAGCAACTTTGTCCTCTTTAAGGGTTTAGGGGCTCGGTTGGAACGCGCCCTGATTCAATTCATGCTTGACCTGCACACCACCGAACACGGTTATACGGAAGTATCTCCGCCGTTCCTCGCCAACCGACCGACAATGACTGGCACGGGTCAACTTCCGAAATTTGAGGCAGATATGTATCGGTGTGACAGGGATGAGGAGAATCCTGACAGCGATCTATTCCTGATTCCGACGGCTGAAGTGCCTGTGACAAACCTCTTCGCTGGTGAGATACTTTCTGCAGATGAGTTGCCTATCTATTATACCGCTTATACCCCCTGTTTCCGACGCGAGGCGGGTGCTTACGGTAAGGATACACGCGGCTTGCAACGCGTCCATCAATTCGACAAGGTAGAGATGGTGAAGTTCACAACGCCTGAGACTTCCTACATTGAGCACGAGTCGTTATTAGAAAATGCTGAGAGTGTTTTGCAGGCACTCGGTTTACCTTATCGCGTTGTGCAACATTGTACAGTGGAGCTCGGCTTCGCCGCTGCGAAATGCTACGATATTGAGGTCTGGGCACCGGCGAGACAAAGGTTTTTGGAAGTATCCTCGTGTAGTAACTTTGAGGCATTTCAAGCGCGGCGTGCGAATATCCGATTCCGTCCAGAACCCGGCGCGAAACCGGAATTTATTCACACACTCAATGCGTCTGGCACGGCATTACCTCGCGTCGTTATCGCACTCCTTGAGACGTATCAGAACCCCGATGGCACGGTTCGTGTACCTGCTGTCCTACAACCCTATATGGGCGGCATGACACAGATTGGGTGATGCCATTGAAACGCAACGACTCTCCAGAAACCGACTCGCTCTATATCAATTTGTCGGTTCCATCCGCGGTCGGAGGACTTTCAATTCCTTGAGTAAGACATCTTTTTTTTCTGTCTCGTCCTGTTTAAGTTGTTCTGTGTCTCCGACGTTTGTTTCCACCACAAATCCTGCGTCTTTGATCATCTGGAGCGTGCGTGATGCCCCTGTCCCTGTTGCGTTCAGATAACCCTCTATAAACATCGAATTTGCCGGATAGAGTGCCATCACTTCCATACTCCGTAGATGGTGTTCCCTACCTGCTGCCACCCGTATTTCGGCGCGCGGATTCAAGAATCGGTACAGACATAGTACGCGTAGACAATAGTCAGGATTCAGTGTCGGTGTTTCTATTAATTGCGTTCCAGCGATTGGAAGGAAGAAATTGACCGGTAGCGAAGCCACCTCAAGTTCTCGCAGTGCTTTTGCGACTTGGATTAAGTCATCTGTCTGTTCACCCATCCCAACGATAACACCAGAGCAGCAAGCCAGTCCAACCGTCTGTGCGGCTTGTAATGTTTCCATTCTATCCTGATAACTGTGTGTCCTACATATCCTTGGATAGTGGGCTTCAGAAGTATTCAGATTGTGGTTCAATCTATCCAATCCTGCAGTTTTCAGCGTCCGAGCTGCCTCTACATCAATCAGTCCAGCAGAGAGACAGACTTCAATCGGGTAACGCGCTTTCACAGTGCTAATCAATTCAGCGAGGTGTGCGACCCGTTTACGTGAAGGTCCACGTCCGCTCATTACGATACAGTAGCGGTATGCCCCTGATTCGTAAGCACGTTCGGCTTCTGCTAAAATCTCAGCATCGGGTTTTAGAGGATACGCCTCAATATCTGCTGTCGCGGAATTCGCCTGTGCGCAGTAGTGGCAATCCTCTGGGCAATAGCCGTTCTGGGCATTGTTCAGGATATGTAATTGGACTGTATTTTGGAAATAGGTTTTGCGCACCTGATACGCAGCATCCAAAAGCGGTAGTAATTCCACCTCTGAAGCGGTTAAAATCTTTTCGCAGCAGGTATCAGAGATGCGTTCATCTTGAAGACTTGTGGATGTTAATTTTTCGTAAAATGTTGTTTTCATCTTTCGATTTTCTCTGTTCTATCAGAATTTTAGGGCTTGTATATTTTTCGTCAGTCTGTCCCTAAACATCCCATACAATGTCAATAGCGTTAAAGACTGGACCTTCGGTGCAAACACGTTGATACTCGAAGCTATTAGTGCCTGTGCGGACTGGACAAACGCAGCCGAGACAGACACCCAGTGCACATCCCATCCGATTTTCCATAGCGATTTGGGCAGGAACTTCAAAGCCCACTGCTATCTTTGTAACAGCAGCTAACATGCCGTGCGGTCCACATGCGTAAATCGTCGGATGTAGGAAGGGTTTGCAACCCTGACTCCCGCGCTGCTTCAGTAGGTCTGTGAGAAGGTCAGTGACATAACCGTGATGACCTACGCTTCCGTCGTCTGTCGCAATGTGTACTGTGATGCCAATGGATTCTAAATCCGATATACTCAAGAGTCGGGCGTGATACTGTGCGCCTACTAATCCGATCGTCTCTATACCGTTCTTACGTAATGCCACGGCGAGTAACATGAGTGAGGCAATACCGGCACCACCGCCAACAAGAATTGCGGGTTCTGGTTTTGGTGTGAAGTTGAACGTATTGCCGAGCGGTCCTAATACTTGCAATCGCGCGCCTTTCGGCATTTCTGACAGATGCTTTGTCCCATCCCCAATAATTTGATAAAGCATTGTTATTTCGCCCCCTTCTACCGTATAGATGGTAAACGGACGACGGAGTAAAAGCCCAGGACCTTGTGGAATCATAACGTGGATGAATTGTCCTGGACGTGCATACTGTGCAATCTCAACACACTCACAACGCAATAGGTAATGCGCTTCTGCTACTTCCTCATTTGACAGAATAGTTGTATGGATGTCATAATTGTTTGACAAACGGTCATTTCGCATAGCATATATGTTACCACGAAAAGCGGGATATAGCAAAGTTATTCGGGGGTAAAAGAATTTGCTTGCAATTTTTGCGAATTATGTTACAATTACGCGCCAAGGAGAATCGCAAATAGTGGAAAATATATTGAAGTTTCGCAACGACTACCGTTTCAAAATCGTCCAGTTTACCGATATTCATTGGCACAACGGTGAAGCACCGGATAAGCAGTCGGCAGCGTTGATGAAACAGATAATGAAAGCCGAATCCCCGGATTTAGTTGTGCTAACAGGCGATATTTTGGCTGGTGGTGGCTGCGATGATGCTGCTGACTCCCTCCGACAGGTTATCAAGATTGTTGAATCGGGAGGCATTCCATGGGCAGCGGTTTTGGGCAACCACGATGACGAAGGCAACGCCGATCGCCATAAACTCATGGCGGTTATGCAGGAAAGCACGCTATCCCTTGCTCAACCCGGACCTGCAGAAGTGCCTGGGGTCGGGAATTACATTTTACCCATCCACAGTTCTGAGGGGAGTGTAACAACTGCCATCTTATATTTTATTGATTCGGGCAGTTACGCCCAAACAGATATTGGCGGCTACGACTGGATCAAACGGGAGCAAATTGCTTGGTATCTGCAAGAATCCGCGAAGATTACCGCTGAAGCCGACTATCCACTTCCCGCACTCGCCTTTTTCCACATCCCGATCCCTGAATATAACGAGGTATGGGATTTTCATACCTGCTATGGTGTGAAGTATGAGGATGTTTGCGCCCCTCGGGTGAATAGTGGGTTTTTTGCTGCGATGCATGAGGCTGGCGATGTAATGGGGACCTTCGTCGGGCATGAACATATCAACGACTTTTGGGGTGATTTGCATGGGATCCGGCTCTGTTACGGGCGCGCCACGGGTTACAATACTTATGGTAGAGATGGATTTCCACGCGGGGCGCGTGTGATTCTATTACAAGAAGGTTCGCGGCAATTTGAGACATGGCTTCACCTTGACGATGGTACGACGGTCCATGAGCAACCCGAGCATACGCCGCGCCAGCGAACTGTGGCTGGTGAGAGTGGGTTGTACGGTGTATAACGAATTTAGTTTTCATTTTTTAGGAGGAAAGTGTGAGAGCAAATTCCCAAATCTCTATCCGACACGAAGGAAAAATCGCAATACTTGACATTACCGGGTATCTCACCGATGCTTCTGAACCTATATTAAGTAAGGCTTACGCCGATGTTGAGGTTCAGAATGCCGAAAAGGTCTTGCTCAATTTTGAACGGCGCAGCTTCATTACAAGTAGTGGGTTCGGTGAGATTATCAGATTGCTCTGGAAAATGCGAGACAAAGGTCAGACTTTACGCGTCGCACACCCGTCTAGACAAGTTCGCAATATTTTTAATACCATTGGGCTTACACAGAGTATCGGTGTTTTTGAATCCGAAGCGGCGGCTTTGGAAAATTTCTAATCTGTTTTTTCCTTTCGGGTTTCGTCTCAGTTCAAGGGAAGAGGGTGTACATATTCATATTTAGCACTATACCTAATAAACTCCAAAGGCTTCCGGCAAGGAACTGACCGAATACAAAGCCCAAGAAGAGTGGTAACGCCTTGCGATAGGCGCGCACCCCACCGCCAGTGAAAAGTATCTGTTTAAAAAGCCACCCTAAAAAGATTGAGAACCACATCCAACCGATAGCCCATCCGTTCCCAACGGCGTAGCCGACAGGATAAAACGGCCACCACAGAAACTGGCGTTTCAGAAACGTCAGGACACTGGTGAAGAGAAAACCAAAGACGATATGTTGGATAGCCGGTATATTCGGTGCTCGCGGTGCAATAATCCAACTTTGTAAGCGGTTAAATTCACCAATTCCCCACCGGGCAAACCGGTACTCATAATAGAGTGCCACATGCCCAACGATCGAAACGATTGTCCCCACAATTGATGCCACAATTAGAGCGATGACCAATCTATTCTCATGCAAACGGAAATGCCTACTAATCTTGAACGCTTCCAGTTGATGTGGCATTGGATGGCATCGGTAGCCGTATGCTAACCACGACAGCAACGTGGTGTTCGTTAGATTTTGGGCACCCAAGGGTCGACTCCCTATGAACAGCAACATAATCCTGTCCGGATGCATATTGTGGAGTTCATGTGTCGGTGGTCCCAGTTCAGCACGCATCCGTGTCATCCCCAGACACAACACCAAATAGATGCTGAAGTAACCGAGCGCGATCCACGGCGACAACCCCGCGAAATACCAGAACGCCAACACCGACCCCATACCGATCAATAGCCCAAAGACGGCGAGTTGATATAAACCGTCTTTGGATCTAAAGGAAAACACACCGCTGAGGACTTCAAAAATTTGTCGTCGGCTTGTGACAAGGGCGAGAGCACCGATGCCGATCCATGCCCCGCCGCGCTGCACACCTTGTAAACCGATAGCCGTCGTCCATCCTGTTGCACTGAAAAAGACGCGCTGCGCGCCCCAAAATAGATAGAAGAACCAAAACGATAATGCCAACTCCAGCGGCATAAGATAGCCAAACCC
>VXZL01000637.1 GCA_009845505.1 Candidatus Poribacteria bacterium
CATGTGTACGTATTCTGTTTTGCATCCAGCCTTTTTGTAATATAAAACATGGAATACACCAAATCAGTAGCATTGATCCAAAAAATATAAAATCCCCTTTACATTCCGCTGCAACAGTACGCCGGTGAATATCAATATTAAACCAGCATCAAAGACGCTTTCTAAAGTTCTTTGAGAATTCGATAATATCTTGAATTTCATATTTACCACCACAGCCACCATTTGATTTTACGATGGGGGCCTTTTATTGACTTCAGATACTTAATTTTCAACACATAACAACCTATACAGGCTGCTAGAAAAAGTATAGCACCGATTACTTTGAGAAATTCCAAATTTCTCATACCTCCTTTTTAGAATATAATGCCTCCAATACCTTCGCGAAAATAATTGGTGAAAATGCGAAAATGTGGTGTGTAGAGTTTTTGTTATTTTTTCGTAGGGGCGGGTCTCCCCACCCGAACTGACATTGCAGATGGTCGAAGGGACCTTGCCCCTACGGAGGAAAATACATAGTTCCTTGAAAACTCAACTTGTACGGGACACGAATTGTCTAAACCTTAGTAAGGAGTATGAGATTTCTTAAAAAGGTTCAGAAAAATGAGGGGTTTCCTCACATCACAACTGATTTAGGTCTCTACCACCACCAGAACGCCCACCACCACCATTTCTTACGTTCCGGCGGCAGCCGCCGCCACTGCCATATCCGCCAAGAATACATTCCTACGCAGAGAACACCTAAAATCAGGAGTTTCCACCATTCCACTGTTCATTAGTCATCATCCTTTTACCAAATGTCTTATGAGTAATATGGAGCTGACGAGGCTGAGAAACAGCACAAAATAGAAGGCACGGCGGAGGAAACGCGACTCCGGAAACTCCATTCTAAAAAGCAGCAACCGTAAAAACGCCATCCATATACTCGGCACCACCAAACAGAGATTCAGAATCGTATAGGCATCACCCAGGAAAAGGGTGATGAAAGCACCTGTGCAACATACACCTATTGTACCGAAGAAAATAATTTGCGCTTTTTTTGAATGTCCGAAGTCAATCATCTGTTTTTTGACAGCTTCGCGTTTCCTTTGCAAATCGTCGTCCATGCAAAATTCCTATGGGTTTATCGGGATTTGAAACGATTCAAAATTTGCGTTATGCCTTCTGCTTCTTCGCCGCGCTGCATTCTTATTTCAAGGTGCGCGCTGGCAAGATAGCCTCGGTCTTTCCGTTTGTCAACGCCAACAATCGGCTTCGCTACGATTTGCATGTCTTCTGAGAGTTCTAACGTAAAATTTAGCATGACGAAGTCGGGCAGCCATGCTGTCAGAATCTGGCAAACTTCTTGGGCAATCGGGGATGTTTCGGATTGCAGGTCGGTATCTTCGTTGAGAATGAACCGAATTGCAGCAATTGCCCAATCCTGTATGAGTGTCCGAGCAATTTCGGCTTGTAGTGTCGCCCCAAGATCATCGTTCGCGTTGGCTTTTGTTGTTTTACAAGTTATCAGTCCGGTTTTAAGCCGTTTGAGCAATGCAACAATTTCTGGATACCTCTCTGCTTTTTTCGCGCGGTCTATAACAAATTCCAGATGCTCGGCTGTGACTCTGAATTCAAGGCGTTGCGGTGGGGACGCGTATTTCCTGCCTTTCCATTTTTCTTCTGCCTCAACCTCTTTTAGATGCTCAAAGAGAGCCTGCAAGTCCTTGAACTGGGCATTGTATTCTTCCTTGATACGGTAGCACTCTTCGAGAATGGGATCAGGTTTCATCTTAGTTTACCTCAATGAGTTCTGCGGGTGTGCAAATAATCGCGGGTCGAAATAAGTAAAGATGTAGTTATGCTACCCTAAATGTGGACGAATGTCAAGTTTTTTGCCGAGAGTTGTGTATTGGGAAAACAGAGCAAGAAGTGGCAGCACACGTGATTTTGTGCTACAGATTGAGAGGAGAGCGTTAGGCGAGGCACTTGACCTCGCCTTGAGAGATTAGAGCTTAAGCGTGTCGGGGTCCCATGGCATAGGCAGGATTATCGCCGAGGTTATCAATCAGCCAGCCGCGGAGCGGTACATCGTCCTCGGAGGGAACGTAGCGTCCGTTATTTCGGGTGGCGGCACCGAGGAGCTGCCGACGGATTGGACCGCACCGGTCGTAGAGTGCTTCAACGCTCATCTCGTCTTTTGGACGGATCCAGCGGTAGCCGTAACCGTAGAAGAGTGCTTTCCGAGTCATATCGGAGTGGTTCGGACTCCGGGAGTGCCAGAGTCTCCTATCAAACAACACGGCGGTTCCAGGCGCTACACAGACCGGCATCGCATCGTCAGGCACATCGTCTGCTGTCGCTTCGCGCGGGTCTCGTGCAATTTCAGCCATTGGAACGTCCATATCTGACAAATGACTGCCCGGACGGATATAGAAGTTACCGCGACCGGGTTCAGAGACATCGGTGAGGAAATACCCCACTTTCAGAGACAAACGCGGGCGTGGATTCGTCTCCAACTCGATATTAACGCGTCCGCTGTCTTGATGCCATTCCAGCCAGCCTTCACCCGCTTCGGTGTCAGGTGCCGCGGGGGGTTTGACGTGCATGTGGGCATGGTAGAGGTAGATATTCCAACCCAAGATGCCCCAGACTTTCGGTAACGTCGTCGGTAGATCGACGAGATTTAAGAGTGCGTCATCGGCACCGAGGAAATCCGACCAGCCCCAGTGTGAACCCGGCGTTGCTCTGCCATTGGCAAGTGCTTTGTTATGCAAGGTATCTACAGCATTGATTAGCTGTTCGCGCATCTCTGTAGAGAGAGCGTTCGGGACGTATAGATACCCGTGTTCTTCAAAAAAGGTGCGTTCTTCTTCTGTGATGAGGTGGGCAAGGTATTTTTCAGGTGCAGCTTCCATGCCCATATTAAGAAGTTCCTTCATAGTGATTCTCCTTAGCAGTGCTGTTGCCTGTTCTGAATAGTTGGATATATCGGGGGTTAAAAACCCCTCCCACAACAAGTTAGCGTACGTACTGTGCCAGGTATTCGCGTGAGCGGCGCAGACCGTCAGATTCTGCTTCCCATGTTCGCCAATAGCGGTAATCTTCGAGTTCCACGCTAACGATACCATCAAAACCTTCATCTTCTAAACGTTGAACGACTTTCAGCCAATCGACGATACCATCGCCCGGAATGGTATACCGCCACCAATCTTCACCGAACCCACGAGCATCACGGAAACTCGGTCCCAGATTACCGTGCAGATAGAGTGCTTCTTCGTCGAAGTCGGTATCTTTGCCGTGGACGTGTTTAACATAGGATGCGAATTCGTCAAGCGCGCGGAGGTAATCAATGCCGATTCTGACGAGATGGGACGGATCGTAGTTGATTCCCAAACCCGGAGAGGAACACACCTCGAACATCGCACGCCACATCTCTGGTGTGCAGCCGAGGGCAGGATAAGCAGGTCCGGGACCCGGCCACCCTTCAATCGCGATTGTCACGTCCTTAGATGCCGCAAACTCAGCGATCGGTGGGATAGTATCCTTCCAAATCTCAAAGTTTTTGGCGCGACCGAGACTTGCATCTTCGGGTACGAAGACACAGAACATGATATGCACATCGTTGTCAGCGGCGGCTTCGATAGCGTCCTTTGCTGCTGAAGCACCGGCTTTCTGCTTGGATTTCTTAGGGCTGAGTAGGTCTCGGACACCGGGGAGGTCCGCACTGCCGATCGCGAGACCGGCATCCCGCGCGGTTTGAACAATTCCGGGTGTAACTTCTCCAATATCAACGGCTTCAAACCCGTTGTCTGCACACCATTTACAGAAATCTGCAAAAGGCAGTTGACGGGCTGTGCCGGGGATACGTAATCCTATTTTCATAGTCTCTCCAATATATCATCGATTATCAATTAACGCATTTCTACAAAAAATTGTTTCCGCTGGTGTAAAACAAGCCTTGGTAAATTGTTACAGAAACTCTTTTAACTGACAACCAACAACCAACAACTAACAACTAACAACCATTAAAACCCCATGAGTCCACAGCAGCGACGGCAGACAGGCATCGGTCCATCATTACTCACGGACTGCCGGAACTTCATCGCCTTCTGGTTGTTCCACATATCGACAGCCTTATCTGTTTTGATATTGCCGATGATGTAGTCATGATAATCGCGGCAGAGGCTCACATCGCCGTTGCTGTCAATCTCCATCGTCATATAGATACTAACACACTGGTTATAACCGAAGGTCTGCTGGTGGTCGGTATAATACCGTTGAATTTCGCCACGTGTATTGAGGCGCGGCATCATGATAGGCGGACATTTCTGCTGTTTTTCGGAAAGGCTTTCCATCTCTTCAAATCTGTCAAGAATGACCCCATGGTCGAAGTCCTTCCACGTCCCTATCCAACCGTAATGGGTTTGTGGCTTAAAACCGAAACGGTTCTCAAAGTCTTCCGTGTGTTCCTGTGCCGATTCCGAGTCTATCCACCATGTCAGATAGAAGATCTGCGCATCAGCGTATTGGCTCGTGAACTTGTAGAGGTCTACAACAACGTCAATGTTATACATCGTAACGCAGCTGAGCGGAATAATATAAGGAAACTTGACATTCCGCTTCTCTTTTTCTGCGCTGAGTATTTCTAACGCAGCCTTGACATCTTTAAAGTTGTCGTAGTTTGCGGTTAGACCCGGACGTTGTGTATTGTGAATTTCCTCATTCGGTCCATCAACGCTCAAGTAGATAATTTTACAGGTTTCCAAAATATCTTCAGCGCGTCTGGCGATGTGTGTCGCGTTGCTAACGAGTGATATCGGCATTCCACGATCCTTGATGTAGTGCATCAATTCGATGATGTCAGGGTAAAGCATCGGTTCGCCACCCCAGATGTACCACACAGGAGACCAGCCTTCATCCACAATCTGGTCCACGAGGTCTTTATAGACTTCGACTGGGACCTCGCGCTGCTTGAGCTCTTTCATGGATTTTCCGAGGAGGTAGCCGTTATCGCCCCATTGTCCGCAGGAATGGCAACGGAGGTTACACATATCGGTAATGCGGAGACTCACCAGTTGGATAGCGTCGCCTCTACCGTGTTTTGCGCCGAGCGGATGTCGCCAGTTGAAACTTTCCTTAGCGAGTTGGTAGCGCGCGAACTTCCTGGAGGTATCCCAATCTTCCGATATAGCACTCGAAAGTTCATTGATAAAAAATCGTGGTGAAATTCGGCTACGTAGTGCCATTAATTCTCCTTTTTTTCTCGCAGTTTGCTGTTAGCAAATAGCAGTCAGGTCTATGGCTGCTGGTCTATGGCTTATGGCTATTCGCCAACTGCCAATCGCTAATTGCCAACTGCCAATTGCTATTCGCTATCTGGTTCTTCTTTGACCAATGTAAGTGCCGCAGAGTTCAAACAATAACGCTTACCTGTCGGATCAGGTCCGTCATTAAAGACGTGTCCGAGATGTGCGTCGCACCGACTACAGACGACTTCCGTGCGTGGCATAAAAAATATGCTACGATCCGGTTTGGTCTCAACAGATTCGGGCGTAATAGATTCCCAAAAACTCGGCCACCCTGTCCCTGAATCGTATTTGGTCTCCGAGCTAAAAAGTGGACTGCCGCAGCAGATACAGTGATAGGTCCCTTGCTCTTTGCAATCGTGGTATTGCCCCGTGAAGGCGCGTTCTGTCCCTTTCTTCCGGGTTACCTGATACTCTTCCTGTGAGAGTTGTTCTTTCCATTCTTTTTCTGATTTAACAACCTTTTTTACACCCATTTTTTACCCCTTACGAATGTGCCAGATTTCTTTGAAAAATACTATGCCATATTTTCAAAAAAAAATCAAGACTGTTTTCATGG
>VXZL01000459.1 GCA_009845505.1 Candidatus Poribacteria bacterium
TCCGGTAGGTGCGGTTAGATGTAGTTTAAATAAATATTTCGGTAATGTCCGGTGCGGTTACAAACCGCACCTACTGAGTTTGGGGAAAATTGGAATTACCGATTTAAATTCTTAATGTTCATACAGTTTGTGGTACAAAAGAGAGAATATTTATCAGAAACAGTATTATAACCAATCGCTAACAGCCAACAGCCAATAGCCATTTAGTGGCTGCGATCAACGACTCTGGGAACTCCGAAATATCCTTCTTCAGGTTCAGGCGCATTCGCAAGGACTTCCTTGCGTGGATACGACGGCTTGACGACATCCGGCTTCGCGACATGAGCGGCTTCCGTTTGTGAGCCACCCATAATAACGACTTGGTGCGGATGGATGTGCGATGTCGGCGGCACATCATCTGTGTCAAGCTCGTTCAATTTCCCGATATAGTCAAGAATTCGGGCGAGCTGCTCGGTAAAATGTTCTGTCTCTTCGTCATTAAATTCGAGGCGTGCGAGATTTGCGACATGGCGTACGCCTTCGGTAGTAATGGTCGCCATCGTTTTATTGCGTCTCCTTATGAATCAGATAGGGTTTGCAGCGGTGCAGTAGAAGTTGCAAGTTGTTTCGTGCCGGCACGACTAAATCGAACGGTAACATAAACGTCGTGTCCAGTCTCATTGACTTTCGTTACTTTGCCCCTTCCGAATTTCGGGTGAAGAACAATCTGATCCACATAGTAGTCTGGAGAATCTTCTTCAGAAACCACCTCATACAAACCCGTTGTTTCACGGAATGGAGAACGGTAACGGTCAACCTGCTTGATGAGATGCGCTGGGATCTCGGAGATAAAGCGAGACTGCGTGCGATATTCTATTTCCCGATACGTTCTTCGCGAAGTCGCATGTAAGAGATAGAGCTGCTCCATTGCGCGTGTGATACCGACGTAACAGAGGCGACGTTCTTCTTCTAACTCCTCTTGGGTACCGAGCGAGCGTTGATGCGGTAGGTAGCCTTCCTCCATACCGACGATGAAAACGAACGGGAATTCCAATCCTTTCGCGCTGTGCAAGGTCATCAAAGTTACCATATCGGTGGTGTCCGTTTCCATGGTATCTATATCCGCAATGAGTGCGACGTTCTCCAAATAGTCTGACAGGGTTGGTTCAGCGTAGTTTTGTTCATAGTCGATAACGGCGTTAATGAGTTCCTCAATATTTTCGACGCGATTCTGTGCCTCAATCGAATCTTGTTGCCGCAAATTTTTGAGGTACCCGGTCTTTTGTAGGACATAATCCAGTGCGTCTGCAGGGAGGATCGCTGTGTCAAGGTCATCAAAGATTTTCGCAAAACGTTGGACCTTCACCTGAAGTCCACGGTTGATTGTGGAAATCTCATCAACCCGATGGACAGCGTCAAAGAGCGTTATACCTTCCTCGACCGCAAAATCGACGAGCCTTTGAAGGGTCGTACTCCCGATGCCACGACTCGGCACGTTTATAATCCGTCTCAGACTCATAGAATCACTCGGATTACACATCACACGGAGATAGGCAAGCAAATCCTTGATTTCCATCCGGTCATAGAAACCGACCCCGCCGACAATCTGATAAGGGATGTTGGCGGTTCGGAATGCCTCCTCAAAAATTCGGGACTGTGCGTTGGTTCGGTAAAAGACAGCGAAATCTTTGTAATCCACACCTTCGGCGCGCCAATCCTCAATTTGGGTGCCGACGTACCCGGCTTCATCGTTTTCGTCCATCGCCTCATAGCAGGTAACAAGTTCACCGATGTCATTCTCAGTCCAGAGTTTTTTCGCTTTCCGTTCCGTATTGTTGTGGACAACACCCCATGCGGCATCTAAGATATTTTGTGTGGAACGATAGTTCTGCTCGAGGCGGAGAACACGCGTGTTCGGATAATCCTTCTCAAAATCGAGGATATTCCTGATGTCGGCACCGCGGAAGGCATAGATGGACTGGTCGTCATCCCCAACAACGCAGATATTCTGCTTCGCTCCAGTTAGCAACTGCACAAGTTCATATTGACAGCGATTGGTATCTTGATACTCATCAACAAGGATATACTCGAATTTGTTCTGATAATACCGACAGACCTCTGGATTTTGACGTAAAATCTCTACCGCGAAGAGAAGCAGGTCATCGAAATCAAGGGCGTTGTTCAGACGGAGGGCGTCTTGGTAAAGTGCGTAGACTTCTGCAACGACTCTGTCAAAATAGCCGTCTGCCATCTTTCGGAAGTCCGCCGGTGAGATAGACTCGTTTTTGGCACGACTGATATTGCTAAGGATCGCGCGCGGGTGGAACTGCTTATCGCTATAGTTGAGTTGCCGGAGGACATCTTTGACGAGTGTGGCTTGCTCACCTGTATCAAAGATAGTAAAGTTGCGGGTATAGGCGTGATCTCCCGGTCGGGTTACGTTTTTAGTTTCTCTCCCCGCGCCTAACTTCTCAATATCTCGGCGAAGGATACGGGCACAGGTTGCGTGGAAAGTTGCTACCCAGAGATCTCGGCTAACGCTGCCTTGAACGAGTGTATCCAAGCGTTCCTTCATCTCATTTGCTGCCTTGTTCGTAAAAGTGACAGCAAGGATACGGAACGGGGAAATATCGTGATGTTTTATGAGGTAAGCGATTCGGTGTGTGATGACGCGCGTTTTGCCACTACCGGCACCGGATAGAATAAGGAGCGGTCCGTTGGTGTGTTGGACTGCCTCGCGCTGGACATCATTTAGAGATCTTAATAGGGTGTCGTTCATGCTATAAAGTATACACAATTTGGGATTAATTTTGCAAGGGGAAATATTTTAATGGCTATCAGCGGTCAGCAGTCAGTGGCGAGGTTGGGAAACCTCGCCTACCTATTTTTGGGGAAAACGGAAGTTAGATAAGATAGTCCTTCAAGAATTGTCCGGTGAAAGAGGCTTTGGCTTTGGCGATTTCTTCGGGGGTGCCTTGTGCTAAGACCTCTCCGCCTTTATGTCCACCCTCTGGACCGAGATCAATCACATAATCGGCAGTCTTGATGACATCCAGATGGTGTTCAATCACAATGACAGTGTGTCCGGTATCCACAAGACGATTGAGACTGTCTAAGAGTTTCTGCACGTCTGCCATGTGAAGCCCGGTGGTCGGTTCGTCCAAGATATAGAGGTTATGCTTTCCGCGCTTGATTTTACCCAATTCACTTGCCAACTTGATTCGCTGCGCTTCGCCACCGGAGAGGATCGTGGCGGGATGCCCAATTTGGAGATACCCCATGCCGAGTTGATTGAGGACGCTCAGCTTGTGATGGATTAACCGCTGATCGGCAAAGAATTCAACGCCTTCCTCAATTGACATCGTAAGGATTTCGGAGATATTTCTGCCGTTGTAGGTAACGTCAAGCGTATCCTCATTGTAGCGCGCCCCTTTACAGGTTGGACAGACGACTTCGACATCCGGCATAAAATGGAGTTGGGTGGTAATGGTGCCTTCACCGTGGCACTCTTCGCACCGTCCCCCTTTGACGTTGAAACTGAATCGGGAGGCGGTGTAGCCTCTTGCAGCGGAGAGGGGTGTGCTGGCAAAAAGTTTTCGGATGTTATCGTAAAATTTGATATAGGTTGCAGGATTAGAACGTGGCGAGCGCCCTATGGGCGACTGGTCTATGTTGATAACATCGTCTATATGTTCGTGTCCTTCCAATTCATCGTGTGCGCCGTAGAGAGTTCGGCTGTCGTGATAGAGTGCATAAAGTTTCTTGTAGAGAATCTCGTTGACGAGTGTGCTTTTGCCGGAACCAGAGGCACCCGTAATGCAAATAAATACACCGAGCGGAATATCAATGTCGATGTCTCTAAGATTGTTTTCCCGTGCTCCGGTGATGCTTAGGAATTTGCCGTTTAAGTCGCGCCGTTGTTCTGGTAGTAAGATTTCACGTCTGCCACTCATGTAGAGTCCTGTCCAAGAGTCGGTACAGTCAAGGATTGTTTCAAGGTCGCCTTGGACGACGATATGCCCACCGTGGACCCCTGGTCCTGGTCCGAGTTCGATGATGTGATCGGCGGCACGGATTGTACTTTCATCGTGTTCAACAACGATAACGGTGTTGCCGATGTCCCGCAATTTTCTTAGCGTCTCTATCATCTTCGCATTGTCCTTGGGATGCAAACCGATACTGGGTTCATCAAGGACGTAGAGCATGCCCATTAATCCGGAGCCAATCTGCGTAGAGAGACGGATACGTTGGGATTCGCCGCCAGAGAGTGTTGCGGAACGCCGATTGAGGTTGAGATAGTCGAGTCCGATGCCGAGGAGTAAGTTAATTCGAGCAACGAGTTCCTTGACGACCCGTTCGCCGGCTTCCCGCTGTTTTTCGGGCATATTTGTGATACTCAACAAGAAGTCTCGCAATTCTTCGAAGTGGAGTTCACCGACTTCGTGGATTGTCTGGCTCTCAATCGTAACGAGGAGTCGCTGTCTTTTGAGTTTCGCACCATCACAATCGGGACAGGTGCGTTCTACCATCACTTTTCGGAGATACTCTTCCATGCCGGAATGCGCCTCTCCGCGTTTTCGATAGTTTCGATAGTGCCTGTCAATGCGGGTGGCGATTCCGTCAAAACGGATTTTTCGACCGAGGTGGCGTTTTTCGACGGGTCGCCCGCCTTCGGGTTGTAAGATGGGAAATTCTTCGCCGTGTGTGCCGTAATAGAGAATATCAACGACCTCTTCGGGCAAGTCAGCAAAAGGCATGTGCAAGTCAAAGTCGTAGTGCGCGGCGAGGCTGTACATTGTCCTGCCGTCCCATCGATCAGGATCGTAGTTAAAGGCTTGATGGACGAACGCGCCCTCGGCGATACTCCGGCTCTTGTCAGGGACCAATAAGTTCGGATGTACCTGTAAGTAAGTGCCGAGTCCGGAACAGGTTACACATGCGCCGGTCGGTTCATTAAAGGTGAAGTGGTGGGGTCCAAGTTCAGCCATGAGTACGCCGTGTTTCAGGCATCCGAAGTCCTCTAAAAGTTCTACGGCATCCGCTTCGGCATCATCAGGAAATTTGACATCAAACCGCATGAAACCTTCACCGACAAGCATGGCATGTTCAAGAGAGGCGAGAACTTGTCTGTCAATATCTTTTTTGATAAAGAATTTATCAACGATGACCTGTATGTCGTATTCGAGGTCGGGGTCGAGTTCGATTTCTTCGCTGATGTCGTGTTCAATCCCGTCAATTCTGACGTGTCTGCAGCCTTTCGTACGGATGTCGTCGAAGAGGTAATCATAATCCTCGCCGTAGATTTTAAAGACGGGTGCGTGAATCTCCACCTCGGAACCCTCTGGCAATGCAAGCAAACGCTCTAAGATTTGATGGTGTGAACGGATCGGAATTTCGGCTTCACAATACGGGCAGTGGGCGACACCGATGGTTGCGAAGAGCATACGGAGGTAGTCCTGCAAATCGGTCATTGTGCCGACGGTGGAGCGCGGGTTCATGGTGATTGTTTTCTGTTCGATAGAGACAACAGGCGATAATCCGTCAATGAAATCGACATCGGGTTTTTTGAGCTGCGTGATAAAGCGTTTGGCGTACGTGGACATCGATTCGAGGAATCGGCGTTGTCCCTCGGCATAGACGGTATCGAAGGCTAACGAAGATTTACCGGAACCGCTGATCCCTGTGACGACGACGAGTTGGTTCCGTGGGATTTCGACTTCAATATTTTGTAGATTGTTTTCGCGGGCACCTTTAACGGCGACGGTTTGTCTCATGTCTCCTCTCCATTATAGTTCTTGGTTCTTGGTCTTTGGTTCTTGGTATTCGGAGGACCCGCAAACTAACAGTTTGCGGTACAATAG
>VXZL01000157.1 GCA_009845505.1 Candidatus Poribacteria bacterium
CTATAAACCCTTACAGTGACTGGGTTCTTTACCGATAGCGGATGTCCACAAAATGTTACACCAGTGTAACATTTTTAACGGAAATTCCGGTAAAACTATGCATTATAGATACTCCGAACGCCTCTCACTTTTTAGGGTACGATGAAATTAATTTGTAGGCAAACCGACAACTAATATCCAACCGGTGTGTAAAGTTTTTGACATTCAGGGGTGAAGGGTCGGGAATCGGAGTTCCCTCCTACAAGAAACATAGGGTAAGAGCGATCTCTGAATCGCGACTTTCGACGAAATATTTACACCCCTATATCCAACAATCCAAAATTTGATTTAAAAATAGGTTTTTGCTATAATACGGTTTTAAAATAACACCCTTCATTTATAAAGCGAAAGGAGATTCCGGTCATGCAAGATTTTGCGTATATTGCCGCGAACACCGTCTCAGAAGCCGTGACACTACTCGATGAGAAAGGACAAGCCGCACGTATCTTAGCAGGTGGCACCGACCTTATCGTCCAAGTGAGAGAAGCACGGCGAGACGTTGACTGGATGATCGATATCAAATCTATCCCCGAGGTCAATGTATTAGATTACAATGCCGACACTGGCTTAACACTCGGTGCTGCAGTCGAATGTTATAAGATTTACGTCGTTGATGAAATTTGCGATGCCTATCCGGGTTTAATCGATGCAACCAAAATTATCGGTGGCACTGCAATTCAAGGACGCGCCGCGGTCGGTGGTAACCTGTGTAACGCTTCACCCGCTGCAGACTGTATACCACCGCTGATTGTGCTAAACGCCACTTGTGTCATCGCCGGTCCAAACGGCGAACGCGAACTACCCGTCGAACAATTCTGCACGGGACCCGGACAGACTGCGTTAGAAAACGGTGAGATGCTCGTATCCTTGAAGATACCCGCACCTGCAAGCAATTCAAGTTCCTTTTATCTCCGGTTTATCCCGCGCAATGAAATGGATATCGCTGTTGTTGGTGCCGGTGCCTCTGTGACCCTTGATGACGCAAAACAGACAATCGTTTCTGCTCGGATCGCGCTCGCTGCCGTTGCCCCAACGCCGCTCTTCGCGGAAGGAGCGAGTGCTTTACTCGTTGGTCGTGAAGTCTCTGATACCACCGCAATCGACGAAGCTGCAGGAGCCGCACAAGCCATTGCACGCCCGATTAGCGACATGCGTGGCACAGCAGAACAGCGAACACACCTCGTCGGTGTACTCACGCGACGCGCACTTAACGGCGCAATCCAGAGAATCCGAGACGACGCATAAATTGGGTTGTTTCGTCCGAATCAGGGATTGACACGGATTGATTAATTTTTGTCCCTATCGGAACGATAACAGTTTTCTTCTTTTACTCAACGCAAAAGGAACTCATAACTATGGCGAGAAAATCGCACGTTCAAACCACTATTAACGGTGAAACGACAGAATTTCTCTGTGAATCCCGGCAAAGTTTGCTGGAAGTCCTCAGAGATGAACTTCACCTGACCGGTGCTAAAGAGGGATGCAACAACGGAAATTGCGGAGCCTGTAGCGTCATTCTCGACGGCAGACTCGTCAATTCATGCCTTGTACTGGGTGTCGAAACTGAAGGCAAATCTGTCGAGACTATCGAAGGACTTGCCGAACCTGACAAACTGCACCCCATCCAAGATGCCTTCCTCGAAAACGCCGCCCTCCAATGCGGTATCTGTACACCGGGCTTTATCATGAGCGCCAAAGCACTTCTGGATCAAAATCCAAACCCGACTGAACACGAGATTCGATACTGGTTGGCTGGCAATTTGTGTCGCTGTACCGGTTACGATAAAATCGTCCGTGCTGTGCTTGATGCAGCCGCAGCGCAGTGAAAGGAGCGTCTTTCGACGGAAGAATAGAAATGACTGAAAACAAAGAATACAAAGTTGTTGGAACCCGACCTATCCGCCATGACGGTGTTGACAAGGTCACCGGCAGAGCACTTTACGGGGCGGATTTTCAGATCGCAGGACTCCTCCACGGCAGAGTGCTGCGGAGCCCACACGCACACGCCCGTATCCTCTCAATCGACACGAGTCGTGCTGAAGCTCTTCCGGGAGTCAAAGGTGTTGTCACTGCTCAAGACCTGCCGACTGCTGAGGATCGAGTTGCCGACCTCGGCGAGGGTGCTGTCAATCTCAAACATCTCTGCGATAACGTTTTAGCGAGTGATAAGGTACTGTACAAGGGACACGCTGTTGCTGCCGTTGCGGCAACAAATCCGCATATCGCAGAAGAGGCTTGCACACTCATTGATGTTGAATACGAGGTGCTGCCACCCGTTTTAGAGGTGCGCCAAGCCATGGAGCCGGATGCCCCGCTCCTGCACGAAACCCTAAAAACCACCTCAATGGGCGAGACAGCTGACGAACCGAGCAACGTCGCAAGCCACATCCAACACACGCTCGGGGATCCTGAGAAAGGGTTCGCTGAAGCGGATGTCGTTATTGAGCGTGACTTCGTTACAGGCACTGTCCACCAAGGCTACATTGAACCGCATAACGCCACCGCACATTTCAACCAAGACGGCCATCTGACCATCTGGTGTAGTACACAGGGCGCGTTTACGGTGCGTGAACAGGTCGCCGAAATTCTCCAATACCCGATTTCCAAAATTAAGGTCGTCCCGATGGAAATTGGTGGCGGATTCGGGGGTAAAATTAACGTCTACATTAAACCCGTCGCCGCTTTGCTGGCAAAGAAAACAGGGAAGCCGGTCAAAGTCTTGATGAACCGCACGGAGGTGTTTGAAGGCACAGGACCGACCCCTGCATCCTACGTCCGCGTCAAGATGGGTGCGACCAAAGAGGGGAAAATAACCGCCGCTGAGGCATATCTCGCCTTTGAAGCAGGCGCGTATCCCGGTTCCCCTGTCGGACCTGGCGCAATGTGTATCTTCGCACCCTATAGCATTGAAAACGTTATTATTGACGGCTACGATGTCGTTGTCAATAAACCGAAAACCGCGCCCTACCGCGCCCCCGGTGCACCAAATGCAGCTTTCGGTTCGGAAACAGTTATTGACGAGATCGCGGAGGAACTCGGCATCGATCCACTTGAGTTCCGGTTAGCCAACGGGGCAAAAGAGGGAGACCGACGCGCAGATGGACCCGTTCACCCGCGCATCGGTTTTATTGAGACAGTTGAAGCAGCGAAAGCGCATCCGCACTATACCGCACCGAATGGAAAGAAGTCCCACGGTCGTGGTGTCGCTTCCGGTTACTGGTTCAATATCGGCTTGGAGTCGAGCGTGACGATTAATGTCAACTCTGATGGCACGATTAACCTCATTGAAGGTTCCACAGACATCGGCGGCACCCGCGCTTCCATCGCCATGCAAGCGGCAGAAGTCCTCGGTATCCCCGCCGAATCGGTTAACCCGAGTGTTGTTGATACCAATTCTGTCGGTTACACTGCTGTAACGGGTGGGAGTCGTACAACTTATGCGACCGGTTATGCCGCCTACGAGGCAGCGCAAGATGTCAAGCGGAAGATGATTGAACGTGCTGCGAAACTCTGGGAAGTCGACGCATCCAATGTCCAGTTTGAAGACGGTGTATTTTCATCCATCAACGGCAAGGAGGAGCAGATTAGTTTCCGCGATCTGTGCGGACAACTCGGTCAAACCGGCGGTCCGGTTGTGGGCAGTGGCACTGTGAATCCTGGTGGTGCGGGTGGTGCGTACGCAACGCACGTGGTGGATGTAGCAGTGGACGAGGAGACCGGGAAGGTCGAAATTCTTCGCTACACCGCAGTACAGGATGCCGGAAAAGCGATCCATCCCAGTTACGTTGAAGGACAAATCCAAGGCGGTGCGGTTCAAGGTATCGGTTGGGCATTGAATGAGGAATACATCTACAATGACGAAGGCACGATGACCAACGCCAGTTTCCTTGATTATCGGATGCCGACTTGCTTGGATTTACCGATGATTGATGCCGTCATCGTTGAGGTCCCAAATCCGGGGCATCCGTACGGTGTGCGTGGGGTCGGTGAAGTGCCGATTGTGCCGCCGATGGCTGCCATCGCCAACGCTATCTACGATGCAATCGGCGTTCGGATGACGGAACTCCCGATGTCGCCCGATCGGCTCCTAAAAGCGATGGGCAAAATCTAATGCGCGATTGTACCATAGCCTGTTAGGCTGTGACACCGCAAACCGCGAATAGCGAACCGCAGTCCAAGTTTAGAAGTGCAAAGTGTGCGAGAGTGTGCGAAAGTTGTGTGTCATCAAACCCAATTTTCAACTTCCAAACTTTCGTACACTTGCAAACTTCTTTTTCGCGAATAGCGAACCGCAAACTATGCCAACCGTAGTTATCCCATCCCTCATGCGTAAGCTCACAGGCGGCGAAGCGAACATTACGCTTCCCGGTACAACTGTCCGTGAAGTAATTGATAATTTAGAAAGTCGCTATCCGGGTATGAAAGAACGGTTATGCCAAGAAGATCGTCTTAAGCCCGGCATTGGTGTCTACATCAACGGCCTCCTCACCCGGGGATCTCTCCTCGAACGCGTTGACGCTGACGCAGAAATTCATTTCCTCCCTGCCATCGGGGGCGGTGTTGCAGAACCATCGCGCTAAAACTCTACGACCTTTTGAACAGGTGATGTGGATGTCCGGCCGGCTTACCATCGCCGCAGACCAAAACTCACAAATTGTTAGGTACAAAAATGCGAAAAGAGAATCAAGGCTTATCTGAAACTGAAGCCCTACAACCCATCCCCAATGGGTTGGTTGTCCTTACCTTTGATGACGGTAATAAGTCAGACTATACTTATGTTGGACCTTTGTTGAAGCGTTACGGTTTTGGGGCGACTTTTTTCATCACTGAAGGCCTCGGTTTTCTGGAAAACAAAGATCACTATGTTACATGGGAAGAGATCCGTGAGTTACACGATGAAGGTTTTGAGATAGGAAACCACACCCGTCATCATAAGCATACCACGACACAATCGAAAGCAGAATTGCTGGCAGACTTGATATACATTGATGAACGGTGCGAAGAATACGGTATCCCTGTTCCTGAGACCTTTGGCTATCCGGCGGATTGTCGCGGACCGGAAGCGATAGAAGTGTTGTCGGAAAAAGGGTATCGTTTCGCACGGCGTGGCATTGGACCGGAGTTTCCATTTCATCCAGAGGGCGGACGTGGACCGGCTTACGACCCTAAGGTCCATCACCCGTTGGTCGTGCCATCAACAGGTGTCCCTGGTCCAAACTACGGATTCGAGGATTTGGTTTGGGCAGTTGAACAGGCGAAAGATGGGAAAATCGCTGTCCTAACGTTTCACGGTGTGCCTGCGCTTGAACATCCGTGGGTTGACATCTCACCTGAACTGTTTAAGACATACATGGATTATCTTCGGGAAAGCGGTTGTACTGTTGTTGCGTTGCGCGATCTGGCAAAATACGTTGACCCATCAGAATCGACTGGAAAAAGCATAACCTATTTTCCATAAAATCCTTAGCGAGGCGATGGATGTATTGCTGAAAATTTCAAGAAAACGATAAACAAGTGAATATTAAAAAACAACCAAAGTTTGGACAGTTTCTGTCCAGATCACAATCTGTTTCCACCGCATTTTTTGTTTTTTCTTACAGTTACCAACACAAACGCAACTTACAGAAAAATAAATTGGACTGCATTCAAGCGCAGCCCCAGCGGGGCGAAATGTCTATAGAAACGCCGTACCCCCTAAGCATAAGCCCCAGCGGGGCGAAATGTCGATCGCACCTAAAATTATCCAAACCTTAGTAAAAATAAAAAGTCTAAAGCAAATCGCTTGAG
>VXZL01000233.1 GCA_009845505.1 Candidatus Poribacteria bacterium
GTCTGCTTTTGTGCTAAAATGATTGGAACTGTAATGATTTTTGAGTAGCGTTTGATTGTTACCCGTTGATGATATACGTCGGAATGACTTTTTCCACTGCCAAAAACGAAAAAACCGAGTTGTTGTAAAGCATGCACGGCTTGATGATGAACTATCCATTGACGCTCGCGCAGATTTTAGAGCATGCGCACCGAATTCATGGTGATAAGTGTGTCCAAACGTTGCTGCCTAATTCCGATGTGCATCGTTATACCTATACTGCGCTATATGAACGTGTGAAACGGCTCGCAAACGCCATCACGGAATTAGGGATTCAGCGCGGCGATAGGGTTGCGACTTATGCTTCTAATACCTATCAACACCTGGAACTCTACTATGCCATTCCGTGTATCGGTGCTGTACTCCACCCACTCAACCTTCGCCTCTCCGCTGCACAGTTAGCCAAGATTGTTCACGAAGCCGAGGACAAACTCATCTTTGTCGAAGGGGCATTTGCTGAACGATTTGAAGAACTTCGGGATAGGATTACTTGTAAACGTGTTGTCCATTTCGATCTAATGTCTACGAATACTGGCGCGCTTTATGAAAAGCTGCTCCGTGAAGCTGAAGAGGCATATACTTATGACATCCGGGATGAGAACTGGGCAATGGGGCTCTGCTACACCAGTGGGACGCAAGGAGAGCCTCGTGGTGTTCTTTACACACATCGTTCTATGTTTCTCCACACTTTGGCGGTCAATCAAGCTGATGTCTTCGGATTAACGGAGATGGATGTCGTGCTGCCGCTTGTGCCGATGTTCCATGCTATGGCATGGGGTTTGCCTTACGCTTGTATGTTCGCTGGTGCTGATATGGTATTGCCGGGACCGAAACCTACATGCCTTGCAGATGTTATCGCTGAAAACGGGGTTACTGTCGCTGCAGGGGTGCCGACGGTTTGGGCAGCGGCTTACCCGGAATTACGGAAAAGGCGACAGGAACTTTCGTCGTTTCGGCGATTGATAGTCGGTGGCGAAGCGATGTCACCTACACTCATTGAAGCTTATGAAGCCGATCTCGGTGTTGAGGTGTGCCATGCGTGGGGAATGACTGAAATGTCTCCGACTGGGACGTTCTCGAAATTGCGCAGCGCACATCAAGGACTTTCAGACGTTGAAAAGTGGCGCGTTAAGGCAAAACAGGGAAGACCCGTACCGGGCGTTGAACTTCGGCTCACGTCTGGAACACCTACCCATTTCACTGAACTCCCTTGGGATGGTGAGACGGTTGGGGAGGTTCAGGTACGGAGTCCGTGGACAGCGAGTCGCTACTATAAGAGTGAACCGACAAGGGAATATTTCACTGCCGATGGGTGGTTGCGGACAGGTGATCTTGCGACGATTGACCCTGAAGGGTATATGCAAATTGTGGACCGCGCGAAGGCGTTGATTCGTAGCGGTGGAGAGTCTATTTCGAGTATTGCCTTAGAGACAGTGCTATTGCGACATCCACAGGTACTTGAGGCGGCGGTAGTTGGTGTTCCTGATGAAAAATGGGGGGAACGTCCAATCGCTGTTGTTGTCCTCACACCGATAGGTGCGGTTTCTAACCGCACCGATACCCTTAAACCGGTAGGTGTGGTTTCTAACCGCACCGATACCCTTAAACCGGTAGGTGCGGTTTCTAACCGCACCGATACGGACCTCGCGGGTGCCCTCATACAACATCTCACCTCAGAATTCCCTAAGTTCTGGATTCCTGACCAATTTGTTTTTATTGATGAAATCCCGAAAACAAGCGTTGGAAAATCCGATAAACGTGCCCTTTTGGAGCGGCTTGCAAGCCAAAACTTGCTTGAAGAAAGGGAAATGTTTCTATCCAATGGTAAATGGGTAGCCAAAGATTCCGACACCTCGGAACCGAAAGGAGACATCTCATGAAAATGAAAGCTGCTATCTACACAGGCATTGAACAGATTGCGATTCGAGAGGTTGAGCGAAACGAACCGCCTCCAGGCTTTGTGCTCGTTGACACGAAGCAGACCGGTATCTGTGGAAGCGATCTGCACAGTTATTTCGGGCATTGGGGACAGTCCCATGAATACGCTGCAGGACATGAGACGTGTGGTGTTGTCACAGCTCTCGGTGCAGGTGTAACAAAGTTTGAGATTGGGGACAAGGTGGCTGTGGAATGTTTCTCGCACTGTGGGACGTGTAGGTATTGTGAGACGGGGCAGTACAATCTCTGTTTCAATAGGGGCGGCATCTCTCCGAGTATGCACGGTGGATTCGCTGAATACACTTCGACGCACCAGTCGGGGTTATTCAAATTACCGAAGGACATGACGTTTGAGCAGGGAGCACTCGTCGAACCGTTGGCTGTTTCACACCGTGCTGTGGCGCGGACAGGTGCCAATTTCAGAGACACAGTGGCGATTATCGGCGGTGGTACTATCGGTCAATTCGCTTTGGCGGATGCCGTTGCAGCGGGCGTTAAGGAGACACTCATCACTGTTAAGTACGAACAACAGGCAGAATTGGCAAAGCAACTTGGGGCGGATCATGTCGTCAATATTAGTGACATCAATGTCTCGGAATACGTCAAGGATGTCACGAACGGTATCGGTTTTGATGCTGTGATCGAAACGGTGGGTGGTGCGGAGAACTTCAATGCCGCTATGACTATCGTTCGGAAGCAGGGTGCCGTTGTCCTTGTCGCCGGATATTACAAACCCCTTGAGGTAGATCTCTCCCGTGTCGTCTGGTCGGAAGCCTTCGTCACAGGTTCTAACTGCTACGGTTATAGCGGTATGGAAACCGACTTTGAAGCGGCGATTGAGTTGATAGATTCCGGCAGGGTCGATGCCACAAAACTCGTGACGCACTATTATCCGCTTGAGGAGATTAGCGAAGCGTTTCGCGTGTCCGCTGATAAGACATCTGGAGCCGTTAAGGTGCATGTCTGTCAGGAGTAGCGTCCTCAGCGAAATAGCAGGCAGCGATAAAAAAGGATTTTTTACACAATGCAAAATGGGAACCACACGTTAAGCAACAAAGAAAGGGAACAATTTTGGCGGCACGGTTATCTCGGTCCTTACAAACTCTGTAGTTCGGAAGAGATGTTCAAGATGCACTCGGAAATCGAGAAGATTCTTGAGACCGCGCCGCCGGATCACCAACAGTTTGGGCATAACCGCCACCTTGATTCCCCGCTAATTCACAATCTTGCCACGCATCCGTCTATCGTCAAACGAATGGTGTCTCTCTACGGTCCCGATCTCCTGCTCTGGCGGACGAACTTTTTCATTAAGGAGCCGGGGGCGAAGGAGATTCCGTGGCATCAAGATTTCAACTACTGGCCCCTTGAACCGCCGATTATTATTTCGGCGTGGATTGCTGTGGATTCGGCGACCTTGGAAAATAGCTGCCTCCAGATCGTTCCGGGTTCACATCGCAAAGTGATACCGCACGTCAAAGCGACTTCAGACATGGCATTCGGACAAATGGGTGACCTCGGTTTCGTTGATACAACCGATGTTGTCAACTTAGAGATGCAACCCGGTGAGTTCGTCCTTTTCAATGAACGGACGCTACATCACTCAGAGGCGAACCGCTCCGCCAAACGGCGTATCGGCTTGGCTGTCCGCGTTATTTTGCCTATCGTTAAGGTTTTTGATTGGGATGCACCACGACATGAGCTCATCGTCATTCACGGCAAAGACCCCGTTCAGTTCAATAAAAGGTCTTAATTATTATTCGTAAGGAGAAACGATAAATGAATCGTCAAATTACCCTCGCCTCTCGGCCCGTAGGGTATCCGAAAGCGTCAGATTTCAACTTGGTTGAGGTGCCAATTCCAACACCTAAAGACGGAGAGGTATTAGTAAAAACCATCTATCTCTCCGTTGACCCATATATGCGCGGACGGATTAATGCTGCGAAGTCTTATGCCGCCAACGTTGAGATTGATGAAGTCATGGTCGGTAGCGTCATCGCCGAAGTGATAGAGACAAAACATCCGAATTTTGAGATTGGTGATATCGTCAACGCCGGTATCGGTTGGCAGGAACACGGTGTCGCTGCTGGCGATGGACTGCGAAAAATTGATCCGGCAATTGCCCCTATCTCTACAGGTGCAGGGATTCTCGGTATGCCGGGTTTAACAGCCTATTTTGGCTTGCTGAAGGTTGGGAAACTTCAAGCGCGTGAAACCGTCTTTGTCTCTGGTGCTGCCGGTGCCGTCGGTACTGTCGTCGGACAAATTGCGAAGATTAAAGGCTGCCGGGTCGTCGGTTCCGCTGGAACTGATGAAAAGGTCGCGTATATTGTTGATGAACTCGGTTTTGATGAGGCTTTTAATTATAAAGAAATTGACGATTATAACGATGAACTTCAGAGGCTGCTGCCTGATGGTATTGATGTCTATTTTGACAATGTTGGCGGTAGCATTACAGATGCCGTCTTCCCGAATTTAAGAATCAAAGGACGGGTCGTTATCTGTGGACAAATTTCGCAATATAACTTAGAGAAACCAGAGATGGGACCCCGTTTCCTCTGGTTTATGATTACCAAGCGCGCCCGCATCGAAGGCTTCCTCGTCTCTGAATTCGCTGACCAGCATGCAGAGGCACTCGTTGAGATGGCAGAATGGCTGCGGCAGGGCAAGTTGAAATACCATGAAACGATCGAGGAAGGTGGCATTGAAAATGCCCCTGCAGCGTTTATTAGCATGCTAAAAGGGGGAAACATAGGAAAACAACTCGTCAAGATCGCTGCCCCGAGTTCTTGATTATAGTAATCTATAACGACATCTGTGTAGAATCTGTAGGGGTAGGTCTTGTGCCTACCCCGCACTTTTACTTCGCAATTCCACTAATATCCCTTCTCCTTATCAATCACGCTCAGGAGCGGTTTGCCAACGAGCATCCGTTCCAGATTATCACAGAAAAGCCCGACTGAACGGTCTAAACGAATCGGTGAGCCGCCAGCAACGTGTGGCGTAATTATCACGTTCGGCATATCCCACAGTGGGCTGTCAAGTGGTAATGGTTCTTCAGGCGTGACATCCAACCCCGCACCACCAATGCTCCCCGAAGTCAGTGCTCGGAGCAGTGCCGGTCCGTCTACAATCTTCCCACGTGTGACATTAATAAGCAAGGCATGCGATTTCATCTGTTCAAAGGCTGCGTCGTCAAACATGCCGTGGGTCTCTGGTGTCAACGGGGCGCAGATCGCAACGACATCGGATGCTGCGAGGAGGTCGTGGAATCGATCCATCTTCCAGACTTCATGAACAAACGACGGTGCTTCAACTGCCTCTGGATCGACAGCGATAACGCGCATATCGAACCCTTGTGCCCGACGCGCGACATCAATTCCGGTGCCACCGAGGCCAACGATCCCCAGCGTCCGTTCGCTTAATTCCCATGTCGCCAGACGGATAGGCATCCGATTGTCCCATGTCCGTTCGCGAACGGAGCGTCCGATACCTCGCAGGAGACCCAGCAGTAAAGCCCACGTCTGGTCTGCCAAATGCGGTCCAACGAATCCTTTCGCACTTGTCAAAATGACATTGCTCTTGACAAATTCGGGGAACAGTAGTCAATCGACACCTGCTGAAAGGACTTGCACCCATTTTAAATGCTTCGCATTTTCAAAAAGTGAACGGTTAAACCCGCCAAACACAATATCAGTGTCCACGATTTCGTGTAATGCCTCTTCCGAATTCTGTGGACAGACAAGCGAAAGTGTATCGGAAACCGATTCGATCTGCTGCTGTTGTTCTACTGTAATGTCGGTATTAATCAAAATTTTCATTTGACAGTCTCCTCTCTGTCGTGGTA
>VXZL01000530.1 GCA_009845505.1 Candidatus Poribacteria bacterium
ATCCGGTAGAACGCCGAGTTTTGAAACTGCCTTAAGGTGTCCAAATCGCTGATTTGTCTGCTTTGCACCTGCTGTCTTGCTGCGGTTCTGCGTTTCGGCCGCGCAGGCGTTTGTGTTTGTACGCACAAAACGAGCAGGAAAATCACCCCGAGGCTTATGAATACAATCGGTTTCAGGTGCTTCGTGGACATGATCTCTTCCTTATGAAAAAGAAGGGAAAACCGCGCAGGAAACAGAAACCAACAGCGAGTGCCGCGAGGAGGCGGCTCGCGTTTTCAAAAGGGTGGTTGTTGAAAACCGACACGCTCGCGAGGCTCATGAAGGCGATCATTTTCACCGCACCATAAACCCCTCGACTCATGCGTGTGCGTGTCAGGGCGTGGGTCCATCCGTGCGTTGGGTATCCCCAAAACCCTTTCAAATTATCCGTGAGAAGACCGCGTACCATGACGGCGATCGGCACCCATAACGGTATTCGTTCCGTTACGGCGAAGTATATCCAAAAGGTGTTTTCAACGATCCGGTCTGTAAGGGTGTCAAGAACTTCACCAAGTTTGGAGGTCTCATTGCGTTGACGGGCAACAATGCCGTCAAGGGCATCGAGTATGAAGATAAAGGCGATTGTGAAAATCAGGCCGATGTCAAGTGTGTCGTGATTTCCAAAGAAGGCGATGACCACGAAGGTTAGGAGAAGGCGCGTGAGGGTAATAGTATTTGCGATCACTTTATTTTCCATTCCAAATGTCTGTCTATTTCGTCAATATCTGTTTTGAGGTATTTCGGATGGGTTTGGATGTCGGGGGGGTAGTGAATCTCCCAGACGTTTACAGTTGTATCGGCAAAGTTCTCTATGGGATAGACCGGGACAAAGGCATCACTTATCTGTCCGCTGAGAAAGTACTTTGCAGGAGACTGCCCAACTAACATTAAATGTGTCGCTCCGTGCGTTTTCAAGAATTCCAATGCTTCACGTTCGGTCTCCGCGTAGATGACGTGCCTATAGTAAAGGTGTATCCAGTGCTGTAGATAGGTGTCCTGGTCCGTGATGGTTTTGACTCCGGCGATGACGTTGAGTTGGCTGCCGTAACGCCAGTGTGCTGCGACGATAGCATCGCGGGGCAGATTTGAGTTCATCCAACAGAAGGTTTCTGCAACAGGTGTTCTCCCAGGGGTAGATTTTCGCATCCCTGTTGCGGCATATACTGACCGGTAGGTGTGTGCGAAATACGGTGGAAAGAACATAACAAGGATGAGTAGCAGGGCAGTAACACCGCTTTTTAGGATCGTCGGAGAAAGAAGAGACTTTGTGTTGACTGTGATTTTCTTGACAACGATTCTTAAAAGAGATTGTATGACGGTTGCGGTTCCGAACGCCAAAGCAATACCGATAAAGAAGTCATAACGTTTTGCATCGCGGGAAAGTGCCACCCATACAATAAACCATACTGTGAAGGCAATAGGAATAAATTCTGATGTGCCATCTGTGTTTTTTCTTTTCCATGCAAGAAAAATAAGTGTGAGCAAACACATCATAATAACAACACCAAAGAGAGCATTCCCGAAAGGTTCACCCCACACTTTATCCAACGGTTCACGGAAGAAGGAAAAGACCGCAAAGAGTGCTATCAGTATAGATAAGAAACTCCCCTGTTTTTTCCAGAGAATAAACGGCATCAAAACAAACCCCAAACTTCCGAGAACAAAGATGCTACCGTAGCGTGCTATCCAATACCAAAAATGCGGTGCTTTCAATTCTGTCATCGTTTGCATCACTGCGTTTTGACTGAGGGGGACAGTAGTATTATCAAAAGTGCTGTATTGTACCAAAACAAAGGTGCTTGCAAGTGCAAGGCTTGCTATCGTTAATCCGAGGGACAGAGAGCGTGTGTGTTGACGTAATACAGAGACTTTTTCCATAAGGAGAAATCGAATGGCGCGTATCCATAAAAGCACAACCGGTGGCACCAACACAAATGCGGTGAGGTGTTCTGCGAAGCCGTACCCGTTCCGGTAGGCGGGCGATGCCAAGTAAAGTGTTGGGACAAAGCACAACATCCATAGAAAATAAAAATGAAAACCTTCTTGTGTTTCGGAAGCAAGAAACCGCCAGAGTTCCACAACTATGATAACGCTCAAGAAAACGCCAAAGCCCTCCCAAGAGATACCTCCGAGAAAAACGATGACCCCACTCAAAAGCGTCCACAAGAGGCGGAGGCATGGTTTTTGGGCTTGCAAAGATGCGAGATAGGTTATAACTGCGAGGATGCCTAGCATCAGACAAAATGCGTCTCGGTCTCCGAAACCTGCGGTAGCGCGTTCAATACTGCCGGGCAATGTTGCTAAAAGCAGCCCCACCGTGACTGAACAGAAAATACCATTCGTGTGGTAAAGAAATAAGCAGAAGGCACTGAGTCCAATACAAAAACAGATGGGGGGCATATAGAGGGTAACATCATAAAGTGATATTTTTGGAAACACAACAGCAATGGCTCTATGTGTATAAGCCAGTACGTATCCATAGAGATTAAGCGTTTGTCCTAAATCTCTACCGAGGGGGAGCCAGCGGTGCATATCGCGTGTAGGGAGTCGACTGTGCTCTGAAATGAGGTGTGCCTGCCAATAATAGAAGTAGGCATCGGTTTCGGTAAACTGCTTGTCTGAAAGCCCTTCTGTGCCTTGAACGCGGATCCAGAAGGCGAGAATTAAAATGCTAGGAATCAATAGCCATGCGCTCACGGAAAGTTTGGACATTTTTTTAGGTGGAAGAGTTGTTTTTCTGTTGTCGTTGCTGAATGAAGAAGACGATGTTGCCTATGACGACCAACCCGATAATTAAAATGTGCACCCAAGTTGCAGTGTTTATCCCGGTAGTCCCGTCCCCGAGTGTACCACTCAGCCGTTCATACTCCGCTGCACCTAAATAGCCGCTCAATAAACCCACAAGTTGCCCTGTTTGTAAGTACGGATACATTTGCGTTGCTATGACAGCGGTTGTTCCTGCTGCAATTTTCAAGTCATATTTCGTATGTGCATAGGTTATCCAGTTTTCTACAGTGTTGCCAGCGGCGAGGGTGAACATCAAGTCTATTTCGTCGTAGTTGGTGACGTGTTGCATCAGTGGTATTTCGTTTATGGAATTCCCTGCATAGTCGCTATCAAAGACCTGTGCGATTTCCGAACCCATTGCGAGTATTACAGAGACAATCCCAGGTCTGAAACCTAAGTAAGTATAATCTTTGCCCTCTACAGCTCCCTTTTCTCTCGCGATTTTCTTGAGCGTTGAATCTGCTAATAGAACCCCATCAGGCACCAGTGTTATGCCGATAACTTTCACCCCTTTGGTGAAGCAATGGCGTAAAACAGTTTCTGCAATTGCGGTGGGTTCTGGCATAGATGAAGGACCATAATCAAAGGATATCAGGATAGTTGCCCCGGGCGGGAGCGCTTCAACGTAATCATAAATATTTTGGGTGGATGTAGAGACTGTAACAGGCAAGCGGGGCTTGAGCATTGTTGGAATAATAACCGCAAGTGCGACGAAAATAAAAATAATGCGTTTATCAAGGCTGACGATTTTATTTAACATTTTGAGGTAGCATTTGTTGGTTGCCGTCAGTTACCTACGCATAGGTAACTGACGACATGGGAGGGTACTGTCCTGTGTTGAACGTGAATCATGCCTTAGTTATACATCGTTTGTCCATAACTATCATATTCAACTGGAGGTTGGAGGGATTCGGTGCCATCAGTTGGATCATTAGAACCGCTGCAGCTACCGCTATCACCTCCCGTGAGTAGGTACAGCCCAAAGCCCATGGCGCCCACTCCAGCAGCGAATCCGAATGGATCAAAATCGCCAGCTACGCTGGCGGCAGCCGCGGCACCTCCGATTATGGCAACAATCCCGCCCACAATCCTTTCCGTATCGGCATCATGAGCATCTAAGGATGCAAGATGGACATTAATGATGGTTAATAGACACACTAAGAGGAGTAGTGGCGAAATCGTCTTGCGACGTTGTAAAGCAAACATCGTAAAAATCTCCTTTTTGTCAATTACTCTATAAGTTGTTGTAGATCACTCATAGCTTTCTCTGCAGCTTCTTGCCCCCAGTTTTCTGACAGCTGCTTATACAACTCTTCCTTAACTTTCAGATAGAGGTCGTCAGGAATATGAGAAACGAATTCTTTCGTTTCGACTAAAAACTCTGCCAACAATTGTTGGGAAAGTTGATGCAACCGCTGCCGATCTTCCTCTGTAGCATAACGATTGGCAATTTCAGCAGCACTTAGCGTAGGAAGTTCCATAATCTCTGGATACCTTACTTGTAGACGTGAATTAAGATCGTCCATCCAATCAGCAAGAAGTTTGAGAGATCTATCCTCGACAGAATTTGTTGGTAACGTCTCTTCATCTGTATTCAACATTAAGAAATCATCTTCTGTTTCCTCAACAATTCCTGTCTCTGCTGATGTTTCAGAAGAGTCGAGGTGCCAAGGCGAAACAGAGTCAGGGCATGCCTTTTCCTCAGCACTTTCTGTATGCGCCGCGACACCTGTCGCAGTATCGGCAATATCTTCAGCAGAACGCATCTGTTTCTTCTTTAACTGTACCAATCGCTTCGTTCTATCTACGTCAACTTGGAGCACCCGTTGGACGTGTTGATGGTAGATCAGACTCCCCGTGACAATCAGAAAAAAGAAAACGATGCTCGCAAGGATCGATTTTCTTGAGAGAAGCTCTCCTAACATAAGGTTATCACCATTATTCTGCGGGATTGCGGTGGGAAGGCAAAAAGGAAGGTATTTTGCGTTCTAGGCAATCCTTCTTTATGCTATCAAAAAGCATCTATTGTGTGATATGATTCGGTTAGCACTGTTATTCCGTATCAATAGCAGTATCGCGCCGATCAGTGGTAGTGACATCGTTGGCCCCTCAAAAGCGGTTAACACCACGATACACAGTTTATTCCAAATTTACTAAATATGGGCTGAACAAAGAAGTCAAACAAAATACAACTCTTTTGTTTAGGAAAACGATACACTGACCCGCTCGCGGAGGAACTTTCGTATCTTGTTCCGCCGAGACTTTACGGTGTTTGGAAAGATACCCAGCACTGCGGCTGACTCAATCTCCGTCAGTCCTTCTGCCCACAAGTCAAAAACTTCCACATAAATGGATCCAAGTTCCTTAACAGTCTCACGAATTTCACTGACATCCTCCGAGATACGTTCTTCCCCCAAGCGACGGGCCTCCATCTCCTCGGCGGCAAGCGCGTAGTGTGTGCCAATGGATTCCATGAGGATGCTGTGTTTCTTGGCACCCACAAGGAACTTTTTGCATTTGCTACGCGCAACCTGCTTCAGCCAATTTTCTATCGATCCGAGGTCGGCTACACCCCGGCGGCGAATCCGTCCGAGAATTGCGAGGCAGGTCTCCTGATAGATGTCTTTCTCCGCTTCAGGATTACGGATTTCACGGTGGATGATGGTCTTGCAGGAGCCGCTCATATTTCTGGACGAGAGCTACAAGTGCGTCATCGTCTCCGTTCTGAATCCGTGCCAGCAATATTTCGTCCGAAAGATTTACAAGGTCTTTTGTCTCCATTCATACAACAAGACCTCGATTGTGAGAAAAAAGGTCACGGGGATGTAAAAAATCTTTTTTGGTAAGGAAGTGTGAAAGACGAAGCACAGGAGACCAATGGCCTCCTGTGCTCCGGAAGATGTTTACTCATTTCTTGCGTTTTCTATAGTTATTATAAGTCTAATCTATTACTACTATAG
>VXZL01000331.1:0-4585 GCA_009845505.1 Candidatus Poribacteria bacterium
CTGTTACAGAACAGAACATCTCAAATCAAAAATCTGTTTGTTAATTACTGCGGACCGCCCCTTTTCGCCCTCTCTGGATTTTTTCTGTTGTGTGGCATTGTACTCCAGATACGCGGACAGAGTCCCCTTGAGTTCTACAGCATCATCTTTGTGAGCGCATTTTCAAGCGTTGACGATTTCGGCTATGTGCTCTTTAACGCAACACCGCTGATTTTTACAGGGCTTGCTGTGGCGATTGCCTATAAAAGCGGACTCTTTAATATCGGTTGCGAAGGGCAGCTCTACGTTGGGGCGTTTGCTGCTGCTTATATAGGTATCCACCTAAACCTCCCAGGCTTTTTGCTAATTCCGTTGTGTATAGGCAGTGCCGTGATTGCTGGTGCTGCATGGAGCGCAATCCCCGGTTTCTTAAAAGCGAGATACGGCGCACACGAAGTCATCAACACGATTATGATGAACTTCGTAGCGTTCGCACTCATGAATTACCTCGTTACGTCTGTATATCAGGAACCGGGGCAGATGATACCTCAAACACCTCAAATTTATGAAGCGGCGAGACTCCCACGATTGGCATCCCTATTCCCAATGCTACCGCACAGTAATCCGCTGAATTTAAGTTTCTTGCTTGCCTGTGGGTGTGCGATATGCTGCTATATCTTCTTAACATACACCCGTTGGGGATATGAACTCCGATTGTTAGGAAACGCGCCGGATGTTGCCGCCTATGGCGGGATTAACCCGCGGGCTGTGACTGTCTGGGTAATGGCATTAAGTGGAGCCGTCGCAGGATTAGCCGGAGTCGCCGAGGTGTTAGGATACCGATATCGGTTTTTGGATAATTTCTCGTCGGGGTGGGGTTTCACGGGTATTGCGGTTGCCCTCTTGGGGAGAAATAATCCTTTTGGTATTTTGGTGGCTGCTGTCCTGTTTGGATTGTTGAATAAAGTCGCCTTAGATATCGAAATTTTGTTGGAGATCCGGCGAGGACTGTTCCTTGCTGGGCAAGGTGTATTGATTATCTGGTTAGTTTGCACGGAGGGTCTCTCCTTACCGACCTCATCGAACCGCAAGGAAAAATTAAAAAATTGATTTTTGAATTAATCCCCACCACTTTGCGAATGGCAACACCGTTAGGGTTCGCCGCGCTCGGCGGAATTTACTCCGAACGCTCTGGAGTGATTAACCTTGCGCTTGAAGGGATGATGCTCATCGGAGCGTTTGGCTACGTTATCGGAACACAGATTTCGGGTTCAACATGGATCGGGCTGCTCGGCGGGATGGGTTTCGGATGCTTGTTTGCCTTGTTACATGCTGTTGCGACTATTACTTTTCGGGCAGAACAAATCGTCACTGGAATCGCAATTAACATTTTGGCGTTAGGCATCACGGAGTTCCTCGTCCCTACGCCTGAACAGGTCGGCGGTCTTCCACAATGGAAGTTACCCTTTATCGGTGCTTATAGTTTTCTCGTCTATCTATTACCCGTATTGATGGTGGTAAGTCATATCTTCTTGTTTAAAACACCGTGGGGTTTGCGGTTGCGTGCCGCCGGTGAATCCACCGAGGCACTCGCAGCAATGAGTCTGAGCCGAACAAAATGGCAATACTTCGGTGTTCTGTTAAGTGGTGTCTTGGCAGCAATTGGTGGGTGTTTTTTGGCATCTGAAGTCCACTATTTTACAAAAGGGATGACAGCAGGACGCGGATATCTCGCCCTCGCGGCGGTAATCTTCGGAAATTGGCGACCTTTGAGCGGGGTCGCAGCGTGCTGCCTCTTTGGGTTCGCGACAGCTTTGGAACTCGCAAACCGATGGGAGGTACCAGTCCAACTTCTACATAGTTTGCCCTATATCTTAACGATGGTTGTCCTCGCTGGATTTGTCGGAAGATCACGCCCACCCGCGAGCTTGGGAAAAATGGACCCTTAACCTCGTGCAGGGATTGGTAGGTGCGGTTTCTAACCGCACGCTTTAAGGTTCACTCTCGTCGTTACCGAGCCTATAGGCATCGGCATGACGACTGTAGTAGCCGTAGGATTTAGCCTGTTTCGGATCAATCATATTGCAAAGCACACCGATCCCTTTCGTTGGAAAGGCTTCTGTCAAATCCCGTATACCCGTGAGTATATCAGCCCGTCGGGTTTTCGTAATATCAAAGACGTAGACGATAACATCGACGATGTTTGCCAGAATCATCGGATCCGCCACAGCGCGGATTGGCGGTGAGTCGATGACGATCACATCATATTCCGATTTTGCGAGTTCCAACCAATGCGTCATCATTTCTGAGTTGAGAAGTTCAATCGGGTTGGGTGGGACAGTGCCACTGGGGACTAAATGCAAATTAGGAATCCCTGTCTGCTTGACTGTTGTGCGCAATATGTCTTCGGCGTTGTCGGCATTTAAGTGGATGAGTGCCTCGCTCAATCCCGGCTTACGTGTATCGACACTGAGCGCAGTGGATTCAGAAGGGGAAGTATCTCCTGCGTCCTCAGATTGAAGCGGTTCATCTGTTGGAAAGGTAGTGTGCTGCGAAGGTCTTCGCATATCGGCATCTATGAGCAGAACCTTGTTTCCTCTTTGTGCCAGCGCAACAGCAAGGTTAGAGGAAGTCGTACTTTTGCCTTCCCCACGCGTCGCGCTTGTGACAAGGACGGTTTGCACGGGAGCACCCGGGTTCAGAAACGGCAATTTCGCTTGTAGGACACGAAATGCCTCCGCTGATCTTGATTGCGGCGCGTCGTGAACGATAAGTGGAAGTCGATAGGCTCGGCGTTTTTTTATTGACGGAAGAATACCCAGAAAACTCGGCGATTCAGGCATCGCATCCAGTTGCCGCACTGCCTCCTCCAATCGCAGGTATGTATCTTTGAAATAATTTTTCGCAACAGCAAACGTTACACCTAATAGCATACCGACAAAAGCCCCCAAAGCGAGGTTAAGTTTTAGGCGAGGCTTCAGCGGCTCTTCGGATGCCCGGGCCTCGTCCAGCACCTTGATGCTTTCCGTACGTGCTTCGGAGAAAATCTCGGACTCTCGCATTCTCGTCTCTAAAGCGATTACTTGCGCGTTGTAGATTTCAATATCTCGCTTGAGTTGATAGAACTTTAATTGGTCAGGCGACCATTCTCGTAACTCGGTGAGGTGTGCCGCAATTTGGGCGGTGACTTCCGCTTTCTGTTCCTTAAGGCTAATAAGGCCTCCCTGCGCCTCATTTACCTTCTCTGAGAGGACTTGGTAGAGCGGATTGTAAGAAGATGTTGTACTTGTTATCTTTTTTTCTTCTGTAGCGAGCCGTGCCTTCGTTTCCCGGATTTGTTCATCTACAGCGGTGACTTCAGGATGCGTTTCATCGTATTTACCGAGAAGCGCAGCACGGTCAATTTCATACTGATTCAGACTATCTCGCAATTTAGCATGGGAAGGGTTCTGCGCGACTGTCTCCGAAATTACATCTTCTGATAGTTCTTCTAACTCTTCTTCATAAGAAGCGAGTTTCAATTCAGCACCTGCTAAAAGGTTAATCAATTCATGTTCTCTGACCTGGAGTGCCAGAATGATTTGTGCTTGTATGCCGCCTTCCGCGTTTAAAGTAATCTCAGGGTGTTCTTGCTGAAAGGCAAATAGTTCCTCTATGGCGTTTGTGAGGCTCTCCTTTGTCTGATTCAGCAGAGTCTGCGGGAACGGTTTTTGCCACCAGTCCATCTGTTCCGCAGTTTCTGCTTCCACGACCCTCTGAAATACCGCTGCGATCTTATTGACGATGTTTTGCGCCCGTTCCGGTGTCCGCTGTTTCACGGTAACGGTAATCACGTTTCTATCGAGGACTTCTTCGACCTTTAACTGCTCATCAATAAGGGTCTTGATGAAGAAATCTTCCCATTCAGTGATCGTAAGTTCCCCTTGTTCTGTAGCATTTGGATCGAGTTCAATATTGAGCAAATTGGCAAACCACACCAGAGATCGCGCACGATAGACAGGTAAGGGTTCAAGTAGCCCTTCCGCTCTCAGCTGCCGAACTGCCGGCGCAACTACAAGGTCGCGCGACTGTAATTGGGCGGCGTAGGCACCTAACGAGGTACCCTTCAATAGTCCAGATAGCGGCAACTGGGCGAGCAATGTCGAGGCTGGTTGGCTGTCTATCATACGAATCACTGTTTCAGATTGATAAACAGGTGCCGTAAAATCGGTTGCGAGGAATCCCCCAAAAACAGAAAGCACAAAAATGAGAAGGACACTCCACTTGTTCCGAAAGAGGATCCAAAAGTAATCTGATAATCGGATTTCTCTAATTTCTTCAAGGTGTCTATCGGTGGTCTCTCGCATCTCTAACCTTACCTCTAATAGGGCTTACGCAATTCCGTGGTAGGTGCGGTTTCCTAACCGCACCGACTGTCTCCTAAAAGATATGCTTCTCTGATTTTGCGTCCGTCCTGTCTCTAATTTATCTTGCCAAAATGTTAAAAAGTAGGTTCACAAATGATATAGCAGATGTGATAATTCGCCAATCTAAACGGAGCCGTTCACGGACTCGGAATTGATCTTTCGGGTGTAGATAAATCTCCGACTGCACGAGGTCGAAGTTT
>VXZL01000331.1:4595-5753 GCA_009845505.1 Candidatus Poribacteria bacterium
CCTCTTCTGTACCATCCGCCCGCGTTAAAATGCATTATTTCGGATTCGCTCTGGTTTCGTCAAACCCACCCGCCATGACGATAGCCTCTCTTAAAGGCACGGGTTCAGTAATAACGTATTGCCCCGGTTTTTTCACTGCTCCCGTAACACTTATTTTCGCATCGGCAAGCGGGATGTACAACGTATCCCCAGGGGATAACATAACAGTGGTATCTTCTTCAGACAGATCCACCAAAATCCGTGCTTCGCTGGTGATGATTTCTGCGTTGTTCAGATCCGCAAACTCCGATCTCGACCCGCCAGCGAGATTCAGCACCTGAATCGCTGGTACTTCCGGGACTGTTATACGATAGACACCCGGGGAGGTCACGGCACCTATAACGCGCACAGACCGCTGTTGGTAAATGGAAGGAACAAAGATAGTATCGTGATCTTCTAAAGGAATATCGGGACCGCCATCGTCAATCAGTTGGAGATAATCAACCTTTTGGTGAAGCTTCCCATCACGCCAGATATAAATGTTCTTGAGATCGGCGGTTTCATAGATGATGTCTGCCGATGCCAACGCCTGGAGCAGATAAACTTGTCCGACTTCAAAGACATGCAGATTTCCTCGACCACGCATCGTAACCGCGCCGAAAACGAGAATCGTACGCTTCGGTTCCATGAGGGTCACAAACACACGCGCCGTCGGAAGTTGTGCTGAAAAAGCAGACTGCATCTCGGCTTGAAGCTCGGAAACAGTGAGACCCGTCACCTTGATGAGTCCAATAAGCGGATAGGAAACATAACCGTCTTGTTGAATTGGCACTGGAATCCTGTCCATACTATATTCCGGATAGCCATCAACGGTAACGACAAAACTATCCCCGATCTGCAATCTGTATGTGGACAATTGCTCTGAAGGATTTTGAGCTTTGGGTGTCGTTTCTGTATGAGTAGTAGGGTTATCGGGAGGAGAGTCTTCCGCAAAAAGCGACACAGGGGAACCAATTTGTATAATTAGCAGAAACAGAGCGAACTTGCTCAGAGTCCGTTTTAGATACCTGTGAATGTCACTCAAAAGATGCCCGCGTAAAGGAAGTATATTCATAAAAAATTACTGTTGACCTTTTCCAAAATATTTTCGTTTTTCGATGCTTTTTAGACGCGTAGGCC
>VXZL01000504.1 GCA_009845505.1 Candidatus Poribacteria bacterium
GTTCTATGTAGTCTTTTTCCCGGATTACGCCTTCACCTTCAAAAACAACTTCACTGCTAACAACTTCATTGCTGCCTTCACCACTTAACCGCGTAACAATAAAAGTAATTTTAGTAAGTGCTTCCTCCAGAGGCATTTCCAAATCAACAAAACCCGCAGTAGGTGCTTGTTGCGCATAGACAATCTGATAGGTAAAAAAGAACATTAGCAAACAAATGATTGTATGGAAGGTCTTCATATTTCCTCCAACAAATGAATCCAAATCTCTCTTAACTGAAAACCGACAACCGACTACTGAGAACCCATTAATACCACCCCACAAACTGCAAGTACGTCTGCCAGAGGCGATCTCCCCATAAAAGCACAAGCACAGCGGCACCGGCGAGAAAAGGACCATACGGAATAGGGCTTTGACGGTCTTTTATGCCAGAAATGATAAGCGTCGTTCCAACAATCGCACCACTAAAAGCAGAGAAGGCGATGACCATCGCCAGTTCGGGCCACGCGCCGAGGAACAATCCGTTGAGTGCCATCAACTTGATGTCTCCGCCACCCATCGCTTTTTTACGTAAAATCGCGCTCCCAATCACGGCAATTAACCACAACGCTGTCCCACCGACAACAGCACCAATAAGTCGTATGAGCAGATACCAGACATCACCGCGCTGATACGCAATTCCAGAGACAATAACAAAACCGAGAATCAACCCGACCACTATAAGGACGTTTGGGATAATATAGTGCTGCGTATCGATGACAGCAATCGGGACGAGCAGCGAAACAAAAACGAGCGCAAGCAGACCTTCAAGGGTTAACCCGAAGCGATAATACATTACAAGAAATAGGAGTGCGGTTGCGAGTTCAACACACGGATACAACACCGAAATTCCTGTTTTGCAGTGTCGGCACTGTCCGCGTAAGAACAGGTAACTTAAAAGTGGGATAGTGTCAAACGTTCTTATTGTCTCTTGGCATACTGGACAGAAAGAGCGGCGCGGCGAATGAACCGACATGCCATCGCGCGGAATGCGATAGATATAGACATTGAGAAAACTTCCGATTGCTGCACCCAACACGAAAATAAAAATCCACATATTTTTATATAGCGGTCAGCAGTCAGGGCGTTCCGCTACGCTCCACTTTCAGCGGTCAGTAACTCGGCAGACGGGGAATGCCATACGGAAACCTTCATGCCGTTGATTTCGCCCAACGATAAACCGCTAACTGCTGATAACTAACTGCTAATTGCTAACCAATCACCACCAATACTGCTCACCGAGACGGGCGTCGGCATGATAGACGCGACTGATCTCCGCGACACCGCCGACGCGATACTTTTCTGGCACGCGGGGGTGATCTTTCGCTATCCCGACCTTATAGGTGTCCTGCAGGAGCGCGTAGCTGCCGCCCCAAGGTGTTTCAGGGATAGACTCCAAGTAATTTCCACGCCATCCTTCAAGACCAGGATCCGTCATCAATGCATTCAAACTCGTCGGATAATGTCCCGTGTGTCTGAAGTACTTTTTAATAGCAGTAGCAATAGTCTCGACATCTATATCCGCCGTGCTCACTCTACGATATTCTAACCATGGTGGAAAAGAGAGTACGCCAATCAAAACAACTATGATAATAAGGATAAGGAGTTGGAGGCGAGTTATCCCGCTGTTTTCGCTGATATGTTTCCGTGGCATTGTCAGTACAAATCCCCCAACCTAATTCCCTGAGTCTGGACGGGAAATGCCGTATTTGTTCATCTTTTTGTACAAGTTACTCCGCTCAACCTCTAATACTTCTGAAGTTCGCCGGATGTTCCACTTATTTTCTTCCAAAGCCGCAAGAATACATTGCGCTTCGGCATCATCCACCATCTGACTTAGTGCCATTCCCGGCTTGTAGAGGGGTATTCCCATAGGAGACTCCAAGGAGGGTGCAGTCGCCGGGTAAAGTGGAGAGGGCTGAGGGGTCAAAGACAACGCTTCAGCGACATCCGGTGCCATCACGACATCGCGATTCACCATAATGAGGAGACGTTCAACAATATTCTTCAACTCTCGGATGTTCCCGGGCCAATGGTAACTCTGAAATACGACGTAAGCTGCTGGATCAATGACCTTTGGCGTGGACCCCATATCCAGCTGCAAACGCTCAGCAAAATATTTGACTAACACCGGGATATCCTCCATCCGTTCGCGAAGCGGCGGGACCTGAATAGGCACAACGTTAAGTCGATAGAAGAGGTCGCGCCGGAACCGTCCGTTCTCAATTTCTTCTGGAAGTCGCTTGTTAGTCGCTGTAATAATTCGGACATCGACCGTCCGAATCTGGTTACCACCGAGGCGTTCAACTTCGCCGGTCTCGATGACGCGGAGTACCTTGGCTTGCGCTTTTAGGCTCATATCGCCGATTTCATCAAGAAAGAGGGTGCCGCCGTGTGCGAGTTCAAAACGTCCCTTCCGTTGCGAATCGGCACCAGTAAATGCGCCTCGCTCATGTCCAAAAAGTTCACTCTCAATGAGTTCATCGGGAAGGGCGGCACAGTTGAGTGGGATAAAGGTTTTCCCAGCGCGTCTGCTCTGTTGATGAATGGCGTTCGCAACCAGTTGTTTACCTGTGCCATTCTCCCCAGAAATCAGAACCCCAAGTTTGCTGCCAGCGACTCGCTTAATTTGTGAACGGAGATACGAAACAGCGGCACTCTCACCCACCATCTCATCGGTTATCGTGATTTGTGACTTCAGAATCTCGTTTTCTTGTGATAAGCGCGATATTTCCAAAAACGGTTGGACATTGGATAAAATTTTATCAATACTGATGGGTTTCGTGATGTACCGCTTTGCACCGAGCTCCATCGTCTTAACAGCGATCTCGATATCCTGTTGCGCCGACATCATAACGACATTCAACGTTGGATAGAGTTCCCGGAGTTTTACAAGCGTCTCAATGCCATCCATACCGTTTTCCATGCGGATATCTAAGAGCACAAGATTGACCTCGGACTTAGCGCACTGTTGTAATGCCTGCTCACCACTGGCAGCCGTCAGGGCTTGATACCCACGCATCTTGAGACCCTGGGATAACATCTTAAGCGTATTTTTTTCATCGTCTACAATCAGAATAGTTTCCATGTTCCTTATCCTAATCAAAACATCCAAAGAGCGGATTCATTTAGGTCTGAGGGTCTATCGTCTGTTCTTTGGTTTCGGGTATTGTTAATTCTTCCGGCTTCCCAGCAACGGGCGCGGAGACCGATTCTGCAGCTAAGTCTTCAGAAGGCGCGTTTGGGTCATACGGGAAACGGATACGGACCGTCGTCCCGACGTTCTCAGCACTTTGACAGTCCATCTCGGCACTGTGCTCCGTGACAATCCGCTTGACAATCGGCATCCCCAAACCTGTACCATCTGTCTCCACCTTCGTCGTGTAATACGGGACGAAAAGATTTGCCATCGTTTCCTCAGACATACCGCGACCGGTATCTTGGATTTCAAGCGAAACTGTCCCTTTGATGGTTTTCGGCTGTCCGCTATTCGCGGTTCGCGGTTCGCTATTCCCCTGACTTCCATTTGGTGTGAAATAGGTTTTTACCTTCAGCGTCCCACCATCCGGCATTGCTTCAATTGCGTTTTTGAAGAGGTTGCCGAGGGCTTGGGCGATCTGTTCAGGATCAAGCGACAGCTGCGGTAGTCGTGCTAACTCGGTTTCAACCTTAATCTTGGAAACATTTTCAAGCCAAAACTTGTCTATAGAATTCTGTAGGACAGTATCTTCGGGCATTATATCAGTCGCTGAGGCTTCGGAGTTCTGCTCAAGGTTGGGTATCTGTCTACCCATGTATAAGTTCAAGGCGGATCGGACAATGTTGTTGAGTTGGCTCGGTTTCTTTTGCAGTTTCGGCATCCGAGCGAATTGATGGAATTCATCTATTAATTTTCCAATCCGATCAACCTCTTCAATGACAGTGTCGGTACATTCACCAAATATTTGCTCAAAGACCTCTGGGTTTGATTTTGCTTGCTGCAGATTTTCAACGGAGAGTCGGATCGGAAACAGCGGATTTTTGATTTCGTGCGCCACCTGTCTCGCGACATCTCGCCACGTCGCTGCGCGTTCTGCGGCCATCCGCTCCTCTAAACTCCGTTTTAACTCTTGCGCCATGTGGTTAAAACCTTCAGCAAGCTGTCCTATCTCATTAAGAGACTGGATTTTAACGCGATGATCCAGATCACCAGCAGCAATATGACTGACCCCTTCTCGGAGCATCTCAACAGGACGGGTAACGAGGCGGCTGATAATATAACTAATGAGATAAACCAGTACAAGCCCACCAAGTCCACTCAAAAGCAGTGTGAGCGTCAGTCGCTGCTGCCATGCCATCTGACGCTTATGGGAATACGCGACAATCAGATCAACAGGGGTTGCTTCACGCGCTATGGCAAACGGTGAGTTAAAAGGCGTTATCCGAAAAGCGGTATATGCACTTCCCCCGTTTTCTTCCGTTTCTTGTAAAAACACCTCTCGCGCTGATTGTGCATTGGAAAATGCTTCAGACCACCCATCTCTGTGTGTCTCCCGGGACGCATTATTTAACGGGAGCCAATTATCTACATCCATTTTCGGTTCGGAACCAAAGGATGCCGAATCTGGTATTTGCGGCTTCTCGACAAGAAAGATGGGATGCTCGTCGGACTGGATATTCGTTTGAGCCTCTAACCACGTTTGTAATCGGTCCCCACCCGTAACAAAACCCCACTCTCCCGCTTCGGTTGCCTGTACCACAAACTGTAGACCTATATCGCCTTGCTGCGGCATACTTCTGAGTTGTATATGCCCCTCTCGGCTTTCCAACGGGTCATATCTACGTGCGTCCCTCCGTCCTCCGAAATCGGGATACAAAAGTTTTCCATCCGGGGTCCCGTACGCTAAGAGATCAAATTCCGTTGCTGGTAAGTAAACATAGTCGGATTGCCGCTCTATAGCCCGATGTAGTCTCACATCGGTGGCTGCGGCGTGGACTTTCTTTTCAACGGTTTCAACGAAAGCACGGTACTTGTTTGAAACTTGTGCCTGAAGGGTTTTAACATAACTATCAATTTCCCTTTTAAAGGCAAGTCGAATCAGGAAATTGGTGCTACCAAAAATAACGCCAAACATCACGAGGAAGACGAAGCCGTAGGCGATAAATATTTTATCCTGAAGCCGTAAGGCGGAGAATTTATTCCTCATTTTCTTTGGTTGTCAGTTGTCAGTGTACTAACAGTCCCTATAAAAAGGATCGGAAATTCTGCTTATAACCCTCAACCCCATCTTGAAGATATGTTAGTTCGTTGCCACCCGTATTGTCAAGGTGTAAGCCTTGAAGTTTACCTTTCACAGCAATAGTATCCATTAAAACACGCATGAGTTGACAAACAGACTGGATGTCTCGTTTGGGAAGGGTTAGCGTTGCATTGGATACACCCTTGTTGCTAAAATCCAAGGCAGTCCCGCGATAGGAAGCCGTCTGCATGTGCGTCATGGACATCCCTTCAAACGCAATCAATTTGCTGTCCACTCCGGTGTTTGTTGGAAGGACTAAATCCGTTCCCAATTCCTCCCAATGAATAAAAAGAACGACTTTATCTCTCGGACCGGCGATGATACCGTTGAGACTTGAGTGGTTGCTTGTAGGTCCCTTCGCCGGTATGACGTTAGCACCGGAGCCGCGTTCCTGAATAGATTCCGTATAAAGTTGGA
>VXZL01000187.1 GCA_009845505.1 Candidatus Poribacteria bacterium
AAGGGTTTGTTGATGTTTCGTTCCCGATTTTCTGTTGTGAAAAAAATAATTTGGTGAAAAGTGTAACATTTTGAACCCTATGAACGGCACGGGAAATATAGACCTTATGTTCAGTATAGTGTAATTATACCACCGTTTCGCGCGGGTGTCAAGTTTTTTTGTTCTATTGAAGATCAGTCGGGAATCTGTTAGAATATTGCGAAAGGAATATTGGAGGATTTAGGATGGCAACAGCATCAAAGCTTGAGAGAATTTACCCATTTTTTATTGTTAAAAACCTTGCGGCATCAATAGACTTCTACACTCAAAAACTCGGTTTTGAGACAGACCTGCTTATTCCAGAGGAATATCCGTTTTTTGGGATCGTGTCTCGTGATAACGTCCGGATTCTTCTGAAACATATTACTGAATCTGTTCATCCAGTACCGAACCACACGCGGCACGAATGGGCAAGATGGGACGCTTTTATTCTGGTTTCGGATCCTGACGCGCTGTTTGCGGAGTATCAGGCGCGTGGATTGGCGTTTCACGAACCGCTGGAAGATACCGATGATGGTTTACGCGCGTTTGAACTCAAGGATCACGATGGGTATGTTTTGTGTTTTGGGAAACCGCTTTGAGCAGAGGTGGGATGAGAAATTTGAAATTTGACTTGTTAGATGAAATATGTTATCATGTCTTTAATTTGAAACTCACGTCCAAGTGAGATTCACTGTTTTTAGGAGATTGAACGGTATGAAAATTATATTGGTATTAGCAGGATTTGTGTTGATGATGGCATATTGTGTTATCTACACGAGCGATATGGCACAGGCGGAGGAAGTCTTGGGAACAGGAACGGAGTCACTCCTCGGAGGAGACCTCACCGACCCAGAAGACGATGGTGAGCCTGAATCAGATGATGGTTACAACGCTACTTTCTCAGCCAACGATGAACCCGGATTCGGGGGCGGGGAATTTGCGTTTAACGTCTTCGATAACCGCCTTGGCCCCAGCAATGACAAATGGTGCTGCGGACGTGGCGGCGGCATTCCGAAAGAAGGTCTACACGTGACAGCTGAGTTTGAGGAGCAGTACGCATTGACACACTTCACTGTATCTTCAGCGAACGATGTTCCGCCGAGGGACCCGACAGTGTGGGAAGTTCAGGGGTCGAACGACGGCGATGATTGGACGACCATCTATGCTCACGACGGGAAGAGTTTTTGGGATCAGCGACTGCTAGTCGTTCTTTTTAAGGCGGGGGAAGACTACGACGTTCAAAAAACCGGGTATAGTTTTTTTCGGCACGTTACTTTTGACACCGCATCGAACCCGGCTGGGGCGTACTTTCAAATCGGCGAAATTGAGTTCTTCGGCGATGATAGTTTTCCCGTAGACCCGAGATCCAAGCTCGCAACCACATGGGGAAGTCTCAAAAACGCCCGATAAGCGCAAATATCAGACATTTTACAGATCGGCTTGAATCCAGTAATAACTTGGTTTGAGCCGTTTTTCATATCCGCGAACCGCTCACAGACCCCGACGATAGGTCTCCGCACCTGTGGACTCAAGGATTATGATGGGTATGTTTTGTGTTTTGGGAAGCCGATTTGAGGGGAGGTGGGATGGAAAGTAGTGATGTCACGCTAACGCATCATACCCGTTTCTCTATGGCGTTCTTTGAGATAAATACGGCTAAGTCTTCACATTTACCAGCATGAAAGTCAGCACCGACTCGTTCCACTATAGCGTCAAGTTTTCCCGCTTTTACGTCTTCCTCTAACTGTTTGTCCCACGCTTGCCAATCGGCTTCAAGGACTTGATACAGCGTATTTTCGAGGGTTTCTAATAATGCGTCTTGTGTATCTGCCTCACACTTCACCTTGGGATGTTCCTGTATCCATCCCATCCACCGCTTGCCATTTTTTTGGATTTTGGCGGTATAGATCTCGCCATCTTCCACATCATGAATTTTGACAGTTTGGATATGACTCACGTTTTGCTCCTCCGATAAAGCCTATTTGTACGATATTTGGTAATACAGTATTATGTGATAATTTGCGTGAAAAGTCAAATTGATTTTCAATGTTCGATGTCTTGTTGGCTGAGTATCAGGCGCGTAGGTTGGCATTTCGTGAAACGCTTGTGGATACGAGTGATGGTATGTGAGCGTTTGAGCTCAAGGATCATGATGGGTATGTTTTGTGTTTTGGGAAACCGGTTTGAGAGGAGGATTGTCTGAATCGCGGATTACACGGATTACGCAGATTCACGCGGATAGTTGAGATTCCCTCTACAGAACCGCTGAAATTATTACCAATCTTTATCACTTTGGTCAATGCTCCTGAGTAATAGCCTTCCCAAATCAGTAATGTCGTAGCCGCTGGATTTCATCATACCTGTCCGCTCATCAAATTCTGGAGACTCTCCCCGTCTTGGTCGTTGGAATCTAATTTTGAGCAGACCCAAGTTGGCAAGGTTCACTTTGTGAGCCTCATAAATGGCATGTTTATCAACTTCCTCCTGTGAAGATCCCAAATGCACAGGAGGTTCGGTTACGATTCCTTGATGTTTTCTCCGGAAGTCTTGCTGCTGCATTATACCCCCGGAGTAAGATATTAAGATGAGTACCTCAATATCGTTCAACTCCGCAAGGATAGACAGCAATTTCTTGTAAGTAATATGTTCCGCATCCTCGTTTGTTAACCCATTTTTTACCAAGGAAGCGATGTATTCTATGCGTTCTTCCGAAAGTGCCCGCGCTGCCTGAAAAAATCCATCTTCCATTAAATCAATGGATTTTTCCTCAAGGATCTTCGCTTCTACTTTCGCCTTCTCTTCCGGGTCAATTTTTGATGATAGAACTTTGACAAAAGAAACAATTCTCTCTTCTCTTAGGTTTGGAATTACATTTCCTACCAATTCAGCTGCCAACGGACCTAAATATGGAATAGCACCAAAGGTCGCCTTTAAAGCACTTACTATTCGGTCACTCCTTTTAATGTCAAGATCACTCTTTTCCTTATCCATTGCCTTCCTCCTATTAACTGTTTGCGACATTTGACAATGATGAAATTGTGATTGGGCTAAGTCGCCCACTACCGCGCATAGATAACCTTCTCATCAAGCACTCTCAATGCTTCCTGCTCCAAGTTATAGGCTTCCATCCGTTTCCGATTGGCTTCCAAAACTGTGTCGTTTATTTGCCGCTGCACGTTTTCATCGCGCAACAACGGTACCGCGATTTCCGAAACCTGCCAATCATTAATCTCGTCTATCACTGCACCATGAACATACCGAGTTATCAGCGGATACGCATAATCGCTTGAAAGCCATGCATAGAGGTAACCTGCAATTCCATCGTTTGGAGGCACCACTCGGATAATATGTTGGTTCGCTGTCCAACCATCCCAATGTTTAGGAACCATCGCTACTTTTCCAATAGTCCCACTACATGTAATGAGAATCATATTTTCACGAAGGGTCAGTTCATTCTTAATTCTGTCTCCGTGCTGTGCTAAAGACAGATATTTCTTGTTGTTTGGATCCAACTCAAATATCTGTTTACCACCAATAAAGGGGACACCATTCCCTTCTTCAACATAGACTCTTTTAAACCGCCCCGGTAAAATAACTGACTGACTAATGCGGCTGTCCCGAACTTTGACAATCTCTCCCGCTGTTCTTGCTATATGCTGTTCAATGGCTCTCACAATTGGAACATAGTAAGAGCCATCTAACCGGTCAATTACCTCATTTGAAGATACGGAATAATTAAGGACGCTTGCCATTTTATCAAACTCCTCGGCGCGCTCATGGAATGCTATGATAGACGGCAATTGCAACGCCATTTTCAGCAAGATTTGTGCTTCATCCATCAATCCATTGGACTCATCCCGTAGTTTGAAGGACTCCTCAATTAGGTCATGAATTTTCTGTTTGAGGATAGGAGGCGGATTCGGAATAGGAACATGCTTTAGGTGTTCAGGTTCAATATGTTGGATGACTGCTCCGTAGTTATTGGTGTTCATTATAGAAAAGCCGGTTTTTGATTTCAGAAAAGCGTAAATAAATCCACTGTACGCTTTAGGTTCAATTCTAATTACATCATGACTAAAGATAAGGTTGTCTAATGTATTCCGCACGTACGTGCAATTCCCTATTGTCCCGGAACAAGTTACCAAAACTTGACCTTTTTTGACTCTCAAGGCATCTATATCCGTTTGGGTTGAATGAGAAAGATATACGGAGGGTTTTGGATAAAGTTCATTAATCTGGGCAGGCTGATAAATTGGGAAAGCCTGCTTATCTACATATACTCTTCTGAAACGTGTCCGATAATAGGCAGTGGCAAGCCCGTTTTCACCACACAGATAAACGGTATCCCATTTGCACTTTTCAATTAAATCCTTTCTTGCCTGTCTACCCTCATTGCTGTACAGGCTTGCCCCTAAACGGCATCCTGAATCAATAACCTCTTGAACATTCACCGATGTCCATTTAATCGGTTTTTCTGTTGGCGTTCCTTCTGGTTGCGTTACCACCCAATTCCCTCCTCCTTTTTCCACTTTGCAAAGAGCTGTGGGACTTCGCGGCTCTGATCATCAATGACGCGAGTTTTTCTTTCAGTGTGAATATCCGCAATGCCACCTTCAACCTCTCTATCATTTATTCGAGAGGCGTTCTCTTCAGACACCCAGATTTCATTGCCATGTTTGTCTCTTTTAAAGAGCGTATTTCCGCGCTTGTCGTGTCCGACTTTCTCTACCATCGCCATGAAAATGTTATATGGGACAATTCGCCGCGCATACCGTTCCTCGTTAATTTCCTTCTGTGTCTTCTTCTGGAGGATTAGCACCGAGGTCTGCGTGCCGTTTCTGGGTTGGAAGGTATCAGCGTGTAAATCAACACTGGCGATGATACGCGTTTTTTCAAGCAGCCACCGGCGGATATGTCGAAGTCCAGGGTTTCCTAAAATGGAGTCGGGTAATACAATCGCTAATCTCCCATTGGGTTTGAGAAATTGAAGGCACCGCTCTATAAAAAGCTGCTCGGGTGGGACCGAGGTTTGGAGTTTATCTGACATTTTCCATCCGGCATCTCCGCCTTTGCGCCAAATATGTCCAATGTCAAATTGCTCCAGAATGTGGGTATCTTTGATAGGGATGTCGCTGCCAAAGGGTGGATTTGTAACGATGACATCGAAAAACCCGATCGAATTTGCATTTGTTATGTTGTCGGCTTGCATCTGCAGGGCACTTGCCAATTCCAATTTGAGTTCTTGTGCCCACTCATGCGGAGGCAAGAGGGAATCGTTCCGGTGAATATTGCCGCTACCGTCGTTATTCATTACCATGTTCATTTTCGTGGCTTTCACAAGATCAGGGTTGATGTCAAACCCGTAAAAATCCGACGCAGCGATCTGTCTGATTCGATCCCTAACAATTCTTCTATAATCATCAGACCAATCAGCCTCATCCATTCCTAAGTCATGAGCAACAGAACGTTTTAATTGTTCAATGATATGGTTCATTGCGGTGACCAAGAAACCACCAGTGCCGCACGAGGTATCGCATACCTTTTCACCCGGTTTTGGGTTGACCATCTCAACCGCCATCCGCATAATATTTCGCGGCGTGAAAAATTCGCCTCTGTCACCCCTCAGATTTGCTCCAACCAACTCCTCGTAGGCTTTTCCTTTCACGTCAACATGCGTTTCAAGGAGACTATAAGGCTGGAGC
>VXZL01000043.1 GCA_009845505.1 Candidatus Poribacteria bacterium
ATGCAAGGATTATCGCTTAATTTTCGTTCAAACGCGCTTTTTGCGTTAACTGATAAAATCAAATCCAGTATTGAGGGACGGATGAGTTGGGGAGACACCTTCGGTTTGGGACTTGGTGTGAAAGCAGATAAACATCTAATTGTTTGGACACCGAAGGAGACTTCAGAAGGGGACATTCTGCCCGGTTTTGACTCAGAAGATGGTGAGCTGACAGTGAAAATGCGACCGCGTCCGGGAGCATGGGTCTCTTGGATTGACGAGGCGAAGGTTTCTGCTGATGCTCGCGACGATTATGATCGGGTCCACAGAAGTATACAGGAACTTGAACGCAACGCACGCCAAATCACAGATTTTGCCGATGGTGTTGTTACTGACATCACGATTCAAAACTTGGGAAAATCTCTTACCCTCTCTGAATTGACCCAAGAAGTTTTGAAGGCGCGCTTGGCAGTACCCAGTACCGTCAAGACAGGTGGTTATGTGCTGGCGCGAGTTGATGAACCCGATACTGCAGAGGTTCCCGCGGCTACTGTTATCATTCCAGAGCAGACCCATATTCATCGCGTACACCTCAATGAAGATGCTCTTTTTGACCAACTGTTGAATAATGACTACAATCGACTTCTTGTTGTCATTAGGACTCATATTAGACAGTACCCTGATTTGACTGATTTGGGGCACAGTTTGGCGCTTCATACGCGCCTCTTTGAAACCTTTAGTGATGAAGGTGAAAAAGCAACGGATCCAACGACGGAACTCGGTCCCATTCAGGTACTCGCCACAGCAGCGGTTTACAATCCGCTCGAACCAGAAACACTTCAGTTAGTTCCTATTGCTTTTGATGCGTCTGCAGATGAAATTGAAGCAGCTATCACTGAGGGTGCCAAGAAAATTGAAGCGTATACGGTGAAAGCTAACCAGCACGCGTATCAGTTAATGGCGCAATTTCAGCAAGGGGTGGAAACCCGTTTGAGAGCACTTGTTCTCGGACCCGGACAGCGTGTCCACAATAAGGTTTGGGACGATTTGGTGATTCGAGAACTACGGAATACTATACTCGATTTTGTCGAATTTTATGAAACTTGTCTAACTGAATATTTTGGGGAGGACATCGCAGCAGCGAAAAAAGAGGTACTTACCCAGAATATTGATCCAATGATAGAATTTTGGCAGTTACAGGATAACCCGCAGCTAACGCTGAATCATCTCATCCAATCCTGTTACAAACTTGCGAATCAAGTACTGGATCGCGCTACCGGACTATTTCATGACTTGGTGTTTGAGCAAGATTTTATTGAAACCGGACTTGTCAAGCAGGTGGAACTCCTAATTTTTGAGAATAACGAACTTTTAGACGAGATTTATCTTCCGAAATGGACGCGCGGGACAGTACGTGAGAAAATTGCTGGCGTTGCGCTACGGTCAACTTTACATGCATCCCAAATTGAACGTCTTGGGACTATCTGGTTGGAATTGCTTGGACTCGCGAATTTTGTGAGTCAGCGCGAACAAGATTTTGAAGTCGTTATTCAACCGTTGGTCGATCTCTTATTGGCGACAAAAATGGTAGGGCAAACACAGCGCCGAAGTCAGCAGGCACAGCAACGCCGCAGTCCTGCCAATTTTGCCGGTTTTGAAATTCCAGATGATGATTTTGAGCAGCTCCTCAATCATGTGAAGCTGCATTTGCCAACGATAAAGCAGTGGTTGGAGCATCTGCCACCAAAAGTAGACCAGCAACAGCATTACGCGACCTTATGGACGTTACTGCTTGATGGTAAACTGCGTGAACGACTCCTCGCTGATATCCAACCCACTTGTGATATTAACCTCAGTGTACCAGACCAGACAAAGCGGCTCATCAATCTCATGTTGGGAAGTACGCTGATTATCCAAGCCGAAAAAGACCGAAAGTCGATAGAACGCAGTCTGAATCGGGCAATTATCTCGAAAACTGGGCACGAATTGACGAATGTCACCACACCCGCGATGCTCGCTATACATGGGGATGCGCTCCTTGCAATTCTCTATGAGGAATTATTGGGTTACCATGACACTTTGGCGAAGCGGGTGAACCGACTCTCCAATGCACCTCAAAAACGGAGAAAGCGGCGGCATCAGCAGTCAGGGAACGGTAACCCCGCGGATATTGAAGCAGTTGAAGCGGAACAGGAAAAAGTCAAGGAACTCATGATCTACCTGAGACCTTATCGGCAGGAGGAGGTTATCGGGACTTTAGCGATGGCTGGACTTGATCCGATCGCATCCAATCTTGAGGAGATTCGGAGACAACAGGTGCTCAGTTTTGATGTCAGTGATTTGCCTGCTATCGGTGAAACATGGCTTAGCGAAAGCAAGGGCATTGAGGATTATCCGAATCTGCGGATGTTCCTCCTACAGAACCAACTCCCTATATCTACGACTGGTAGGTTACTCATGGGATTGCGACAGCAGTTTCCCGATGAACTCTTCAACCATGTGATAGGACTTATTCAAGAGGTGAAAGTACTTCAAAGCGGGGACTATAAAGGCGAATCTCTCAATCAGTTTGTCTCTTATATCTCTGAAAAAGTGTGGCGATGGGAATTGACGCAGATTACAGAGGCTGAACTCCCACTTTTGCTCAAGGAGAAAGTCCTTGCATCAGCAATCTGCTATGAGAAAGAGGTCGAAACCTTGATGGAATATGTTGAGCGTTATGATGAACTTATATCCACTAAACTCGCTGCGGATTCGGAACTTGATGGCCATCGTCAATATCTTGAAGAACAGTTTCAAGCGATTGTTGAAACACTTTTGGTATAAAGGTGATAGATGAAAATAGTTTTGTTAGGCAACAATCAGTTTGCCGTCTCGGTTACTTGGGGCTTATGCCAATTAGAGGCGGTGCGTGAAGTTGCCTTTGTGTCAGCTGCGGCATCGAGCAAAAATAGATTTGTTCATTCAAAAGAAGCCGCACCGGCGAGTCTCCGAGATCTCGTGGAGGCAAATGCATTAAGCGCAAGTGATACCGCAATTTCCGTTTACAACTCGTTAGAAGGGTTGTCCGGGGCAGATGTCATTGTTTTGCTACCACCGATGGGACAATCGGGTTTCCGGTCGCCTCAAGCGTCTAAAACAACAAGCATCGCATTCGCACGCGGTTTTGTTTCCGGAATCCAGCAATATGCTTCGGATGCCAAAATCTTGGTGGCGACATCTCCAGCGAATTACGTTGCTGCGTGGATATATCAAGCCCTCGGTACTGGACAGGTTATCGGTCTTGGAAACGGTGCTGCTACTGCGCACCTGACTGCTGAAATTGCGAATCGTGTCAAGGTTTCAGTGCAAGATGTGATGGCTCTGACTATCGGAAGTGATCAGGAGACATACCCACTTCCACAATACTGCCGGGTCAACGGTATTCCGATCGCACAACTAATGCCTGACACTGACATCGAACGTCTCCGTGAAGCAGTCGTGCAGCGTTGTCCATACACAACAGATGCGGGGTATACGTTAATCAACCACATTTTGCAGGTGGTTTCAGCCATTGCACTTGATAGAAATCGGGTGATGAGTATTGGGACCCGTGTCTCAGCCGGATCAACATCGGTTTATTTGAACGTTCCAGCGAAAGTTGGATGTAATGGTGTTACCGACATCGTTCCGCTCGCATTGACGGAAGAACAACGCCAGCAGTTTAAAAAATTAGTCGCCGAGAGTGCTACAGACCAAGCGTCATAAAATTTCGGTTTCCGAATCAAAGAAATACAAGATGAGAGAAATATACCAGAAAATCCCAGAATTGATTGAGACTTCTCAGGTCGGTGCCTATTGTACCGTTGTGGAGACGAAGGGTTCAACACCACAAAAGCCTGGCTCAAAACTGCTAATTCTGCCCGATTTGCGAAATGTGGGCACCCTCGGCGGTGGATGTGTTGAAGCGGAAGCACGCCGACAAGCGATTGGGTTGATGCAAGGCGGAATGCCGCGACTCCTTGAGTTTCAATTGGATAGTGATTACGGTTGGGACGATGGACTCATCTGCGGCGGGAACATGAAAATCTTCATCGATCTGCCGAAAACGTCCGCCGAAGCCGAGATGTTTGAACGTCTTCAAGCACTCAATGAAGAAAAAATCCCGCTCGTCTGTGCGACTGTTGTAACCAGTGAAAAACAGGGCGTGGAAGTTGGGATGAAAATGATCTTTGCCAACACGGGTGAGCGCATCGGGACATTGGGCGATTCGGCTTTGGAGACTGCGATTGAAGAGAAAACTGAGGGGGTTCTTAAGGACAATCGCGCAGTCCTATTTCGAGAAAGCGGGACGGCTGGAGTTTTCTTAGAACCGTTGCAGCCGCGACCCACGCTGCTTATTGCGGGCGCAGGGCATGTCGGTCAGGCACTCTGTCATCTTGCCAATTGGTTAGACTTTGATGTCGTTATTGTTGATGATCGCGCCGACTTCGCTTCGGCTGAGCGGTTGCCGGAGGCAGACAACATTATTGTCGGTGATATTGAAACGGAACTCCGAAATTATCCAATCACCCCACTCACCTATGTCGTGATTGTCACCCGTGGACATCAACACGATGAGTCGGCACTCCATGCTGTTGTTGAATCGGATGCCCGCTATATCGGTTTGATAGGGAGCCGCCGGAAAATTAAACTCATATTCGACGATTTACTGGATCTTGGGATTCCCACGGAAAGACTTCAACGGGTTTACGCGCCTGTTGGTCTAAATATTAACTCGAAAACCGTGCCGGAAATTGCTGTGAGTATTGCATCGCAGCTCATCCAGATCCGTAACGCCGCTGAAAATGTTCAGACCTTCGATGCACAACCTGAGAGAATGCCTACGGTTAAAGTCGCAGGAGCATAGATATGAATGATGTTCATGTAAAAGAGGACAAATTTTATAATCTCTCCGAAGTCGTTGATGCTGTGAAAAAGACACTTGATCTTGTGAGTGAGAAGTCTAATAGACACAATGAACTTCGTTATTCATCCACGGATGTTTATTGGCTTTTGTATGATATGCTCCAGTATATCAACAGAAATGTTCCCGGTGAATTTTCCTTGCTTCAGACCCAAAAAGGAGTTTACCGAGTAAGATATACGGCTGAAGATATGGCAAAACAGAAGTCGAGTCGAAAACTCAAAGCAGAGGTAAACCGAACGGCACGTTATCTCGAAGAATTAACGGGTAGACGACCTCCGTGGGGCGAAAAAGAGTAAGTGTCTCTAAGGAGAAATCTATGGCAGTCATAGATTGGCTAAATGCAAATGACGGGTCTATAATAGGGATTGCCACTGTTGTACTTGTCGGTATCACAGGCTATTATGCCTATTTAACGCGTCGATTACTAAAAGCCTCTGACACACCTGAAATTGCGATCTCCGTCCGTCCGCATGAGGCACACGTTAATGCGGTTATGTTATGCATAGAGAATATAGGAACGGGAGCAGCTCGTAGTCTACAGTTCGCTACAAACCCTTCTTCTGTGTCTGCTCTAGATATACCGCTTGAGAAGATTGGTGTCCTTAGGAATGGAATCGCCTACTTTGAACCAGGACGGAAAATTGAGCAGCTTCTAGTGATTGTATTGGGGAAAGGGAAATTGAATGAATTAAGAAAAGCAGCACTTGAAATCACAGTTATGTATAAA
>VXZL01000450.1 GCA_009845505.1 Candidatus Poribacteria bacterium
GATCCTGTGTGTGAAAATATACTCCTGCTGGCGAGGTTTCCTAACCTCGCCACTGTAAAGTTGATTATGGGTTCCACTAAAATTAAAACTGATGCCTATCGGAGGAAACAAAACATGAAACATTTGATAATACGTTTTCAAAACCCACAAGCTACGACAAAAAACTGTTTTCGCATCTTGTTATCTATATACCTTATCTGTGCCATGCTGCCACTCGGTTGGAGCTCAGATGAGGACGAAAAACTCGTCGAAAACCTTGCACTTTTCTCACAGATATTGGCGTATGTCCAACAGTCGCATCTCGACACCCCGGACACCAAAGAACTCATGGAGGGTGCCATCAACGGTATGCTTCGCAAGTTGGACCCGTACAGCCAATTTATTCCCGACTATACCAAATTTCAGACCGACAACCGCGGCAATTACGGCGGACTCGGCATGACGATCGGTATGCGGGAGGATATGCTCACTGTGATTACCCCTTTTAAGGATCGCCCGGCAGCACTCGCGGGTGTCCAAAACGGCGATGTCATCAGCCATATTGAGGGTGAATCGACGGCACTCATGTCCTTGAACGAGGCTGTTGAGCAGTTACGGGGTGAACCCGGAACACCGGTTTCTATCACAATCATCCGTGAAAACGAGGGGGTACCCATTGAGGTTACCGTCACGCGTGAGGTGATCCGGATTCCGAGCGTGGAAACAGACATTATTGGTGATAAGGTTGGTTACATCAAAATCAATCAATTCCTTCAGACCACGGCTTATGACGTAGATAAAGCATTTGTTGATTTCAAGGAACAGGGTATCCGAGGCGTTGTTCTCGATCTCCGTCTGAACCCGGGTGGGTTACTCTCTTCAGCTGTTGATATCGCCAGTGATTTTCTGAGGCCCGGTCAACTCGTTGTTTACAGTAAAGGGGTTGAGACGCGTGAGGATTTTGTGGCGAAAGGTGAGAAAAGGGAGGAATTTCCATTAATTGTCCTCGTTAATGGCGGGAGTGCAAGTGCCTCAGAAATCGTCGCGGGTGCCATCAAGGACCATGGGCGCGGACTCGTCATGGGTGCTAAGACATTCGGGAAAGCATCTGTCCAGCGTGTGTTTCCGCTGAGAGGTACAAAGGCTGCCGTCAAATTAACCGTTGCACGCTACTATACACCCAACGGTGTTGATATTGACAAAATCGGCATCATGCCCGATGTTGAATCCCCATGGTTTAGTCGTTCCGAGCAGCAGATGCATGTGAAACTCCGTAATCACGAAAAACTCAAAACCTTTGTAGAGGAAAACGGCGATGATGTCTTGAGCCAACTCAATGTTGCCTTTCATGCCTCCCGTGATGATAGACAGGCAGCAAAACTCCGACGGAGTTACCAACGTCTGTCGGATGCACTCGTTGAGGAGCAGATTGTGCTGAGCGATGTCGGCATTAAATACGCGCTGGCACAGATTACGGAAACCTCTCAGGACGAACTGGAACATGACCCACAAATCGTCGCTGCTATGGAGCAATTAAAAGTCCTTGAACTTTTCGCAAAGTAGAACTAAAGGAGAAAACCTCATGCCTGAAGCCAATCCGCCCCAAGCCTTATCCGATGTCCAAACGCCACTGCTGAACTACGTTGACAACAGATGGCAGCAGTCCACGACAGATGAATTACTGGACGTTACGAATCCAGCGAATGGGGAAGTCCTCACACAAGTCCCGCTTTCGCAGGCTGAAGAGGTCCATGAAGCCGCCACTGCTGCTGCCACTGCACTCCAAGACTGGCGGCGGACACCCCCCGTCGAACGTGTTCAATATTTGTTCAAGTTGAAAAATCTCTTAGAGGACAACTTAGACGACATCGCGAGAACCATTACGCTTGAGTGTGGCAAAACGCTTGATGAGGCAAAAGGCGAAATGCGGCGCGCCATTGAGAACGTCGAAGTCGCCTGTGGTATCCCCACGCTTATGCAAGGCACGAATCTTGAGGACATCGCAACCGGTATTGATGAATTCATGATCCGTCAACCTGTCGGTGTCTGTGCTGCCATCGCACCTTTCAACTTTCCGGGGATGATTACCTTCTGGTTTCTACCGTATGCCATCGCTTGTGGGAACACCTACATCGTCAAACCCTCCGAAAAGGTACCCGTCACTATGCAAAAGGTGTTCCAACTCTTGGAACAGACTGGGCTGCCGAAAGGCGTTGTTAATCTGGTCAATGGCGGTAGGGACACTGTAGATGCCATCTTAACGCATCCCGATGTTCGTGCGATTAGTTTCGTCGGTGCGACCGCCACGGCGAAAGCCATCTATGCGAAAGCCGCGGCAAACGGAAAGCGCGTCCAGTGCCAAGGCGGTGCGAAAAATCCGCTCATCATTCTTCCCGATGCCGATCCGCAATTCACGGTTAACGCCGCGACGGAGAGTGCGTTTGGGTGTGCTGGGCAGCGCTGTCTTGCCGCCTCCCTTGCCTTCACCGTTGGTGACGCACAGGGTTGGTTCACAGAAGCCATCGCTGACACCGCCACTGACCGCGTCGTTGGGAACGGATTGGAAGACGGAACCGAGATGGGACCCGTCATCACCACCGAAAGCAAGACCCGAATTGAGGGGTTGATTCAAGCGGGTGCTGATGAAGGTGCGCGGCTTCTTGTTGATGGTAGGTATCCGAGTATCCCCGGGGGCGAAAACGGAAACTTCATCCGTCCAACAGTTCTCAGTAACCTCGATCCGAAAGGCGATATTGCCGGCACTGAAATCTTCGGACCTGTTCTCGGACTCATTCATGTTGACACTATCGACGATGCGATCGCACTCGTCAACGGTGGGCGTTACGGGAATATGGCATGTCTCTTTACAAGTAGCGGCGCATCCGCCCGAAAGTTCCGTTATGAAGCGGAGATTGGGAACATCGGCATTAACATCGGTGTTGCTGCCCCGATGGCGTTCTTCCCCTTCAGCGGCTGGAAAGACAGTTTCTTCGGCGACCTCCACGGTCAGAGCTGGGATGCCGTAGACTTCTTTACCCAAAAGAAAGTCGTCGTCGAACGCTGGGCATAATTTCCAAACGTGGTAGGTGCGGTTTCCCAACCGCACCGATTTTTGTCTGTATAACCTAAGTTGCCACTATGTAGCATGATTTCCTGTTAGGTTGTGCCTCTTTTGTGGCATAATCTTTTAGATTGTGCATCTTCTGTAGCATAGCCTGTTAGGCTGTGCATATCCATGCGCAAACTGAAAGTTTAGGCTACAAAACTCTACGGATAATAAAAAAGAGCCGGGCGTATGCACCCGACTCAATTTTATTATAAGTCTGTCCTAACGATGTCTACGCTGTTCCCGTTGGCTACGCCGGGATTCTCTGAGGCGTTCTCGTGCCTCTGTACGCCGTTTCTCCTTTAATTCCGTCAGTTTCGTCATCTGATCTTCTGTCAAGACTTCCTTAAGACTTGCGTTGAATTTTGCGTAGATCTCTTTGACAGCCGCGCCGATTTTCTTCGCAGCTTCCCGTTTCGTATCGGCTTCGCGGGCTGCTTTGATCTGTTTTTGGAGTGCGGCGCGAGTTTCCTGATAGATCGGAGCCGCTTTAGCCAACGTCTCTGCGTCCGCTTTCACGCCAAATGTCAAATCCAGCCAAGACTGACTTATAGTGGACATCGGATTCACCATAGCAGTCACCCTACCGCGACCGGCATTACGATTTTCCTTTCTGTTCCGAGTGATTTCGTGTGCTGCGACTGTGTTTTCAAAAACAAACTTTCCGACCATCGCGATGACTGCGATTGTGCTGACTTTGCAATATTGGCTTACAAGTTTCGCCATAAAAAACCATATCCGTTTCATTTTTCTATCTCCTATGAGCGTTTTAATTTTTTGAATGCCCGTTAATCTTTTAATCAAGGGCGTTTCCATTTTACTTTTGCTACTTTAGTCAATTCTACCCGGAAAAGGTTCGTATTTTGTTTTTCTGTCAGAATTGTCCATCAAAAACTTTACACACCCTCACAATTGGGTTTTCCTTGACATCTGATTTCGCGTTGTGATATGCTAATTCAACGAAGTCTTCGGCTTGATGTTACGTTAACCTGTTATAGAAAATTGTTGAGCAGAATCTGGATATACGTGTGCAGACCGATTTGCAGTTCCGGAAAATTTATCTTGATACATGTTGTCTCAGTCGGCTTTTCGATCCGCCAACCCAGGCGCGGGTTCTTCAAGAAGCTGGGGCTATAGGGCACATCCTCACTTATATTCGTAGAGGTGATTGGGTTTGGATCTCCAGCGATGTTTTGACAAATGAGGTTAATCAAACTCCGGATCTGAGAAAACGCCTTGAAATGAAAGGTCTGCTAACTCGTGCGCATAAGACGATTTACACTCAGGCAAACGAAAAATTAAGAGGCAAACAACTTGAGTTACTAGGATTCAAGCGTAGAGATGCTTTGCATATTGCATGTGCTGAGAGTGACAAGGTGGATATTTTTCTAACAACTGATGACAGGTTACTCAGAAGAGCACAACGCTATTATACACAACTTCACGTCCGAGTTGAAAACCCGTATACATGGTTACAAGAGGTGGATTAAGATGAACGTTTTAGAGATGACGGATCTTGAGATTTACGAAGCGGCTATTGCAGAACTAACAGCACAATTAGGATCTGCGTATACAGATCAGTTTCTCCAGCAGTGTAGACCGAACGAGTATGATTATTCTGTTGAGCGGCATAAGTGGTTAGACGATGAACCAGATATTGACACGATTGTTGCGCGTATCCGGCAGAGAGAAGTAGAACAGAAGGAAGAAGAACGTATGAAAGCCGAGAGAATTGCTGCGTGGTGTAAGGGCTTATTAGAACTCACTGATATCGAAATCTATGAGGTTGGGCTTAAAATTCTTATAGACAAATTTGATGCCTATGGATATGTCAGATTTTTCCAACAGCATTTCAAACACCTCAACGATCCTCAACCTGCTGATGAACCGCCGGTACCCGATAACAATCCGAATGTGATACCTCCAAAGCGAATGCCCGCAGCCGAAACACAGGATTAACAAGGGTCCCCATAGACAAAAAACTTCAAGCAATGACGCACAGGCCCAGTGATGCCAAAACCTATTACAATCGTGGCAACGCCTATTGTTATGAACTTGATTTTGAGAAAGCTATCGTAATTGATTTTTTAATCTTCATCAAATCGCCTCTACTCGTGAAGTGCGTAAGTTCTAACTATAATCAAACAATAGTGTCAATCCTGGGTATCTGGGCGTGGAATATGGCCGTTTATCTCGTGTGTGTCGTAAGCGTCAAAGACAGACTGGCAAAAGGCTATCATTTTTTCGTCTTTTTTTTCTACGGCTGTCTTGTAAATTTCCATAAAGTACCGTTTGCCTGCCTCCGTCTGTGAATAGTTCTTCTTCATGTTATTATGTTGGGTGCAGAGGGTTTGACCATTGTCAATGGTGCTTTCTCCGCCTTTCGATCTTGGCTTTTTGTGATCGGCAGCAATTCCAACACCATCTTCTTCACCGAGTCCACAGATAACACAGCGGTAGTTATCTCTCTCAAAAATTACTTTTTTGTCGGCTTCGGAAAAGTCTAGCATTTCGACCTTGTGATCAGAGGTAGGGTCGTATTTATAAATAC